>NZ_JAUBOV010000005.1:133715-155952 GCF_036700405.1 Microcoleus sp. T3_D1 | reverse complement strand
ATTTATCGCGGTCTTTATCATTTTACTATGGCTCATCATAAAGGTAAAGCAACAGATCCAATCAAGTATTTTGCTGACCCCCAAAATCGAGATTTAGGCATTATTAAACAGCAGCGAAAACCGAATGTTAAGTTAATTATTGCCCCTTTTCCTGAAAAGCAACGAGGGTCTGACCAATTCTTTTTTAAGAACTCTCCGAAAGCCTCTTGACAAAAGACTTACAGCCTTAACTTGTCACCAATGCCCCCACCCCACCGATCGCACCTATTCCTTTGAATTCCACTCCCTCACATCTTCCTCAGAAATGTGATACCGATAATATGTTGAACCCTTCACAATCACTTGAATCTTACCTTTACCCCTTTCCGCCCTTTCACTCTCAATCGTCACCTTGCCAAACCCTGTTTCTTTCCAAGTCTCATACAAAATGTCCTCAATTCGATCAAAAACCTGATTAATCGGATTATCTTTGCTTTCTGGCGCTGATGACATATTTGGTTCCACCTTCTGATTTAACTTAGCTTTGCTGTTGCTGTCGCCTGCTGCATTCTCTGATACAAACCTCATAGCTTCTGATTCCCTAAATTTGGGCCTCTATATAGATTTCGGAAATAGCTTTCTTTTTTTACGCATAGTCCCAGCTTTTGTAACAATCATTTACACGATCGCTCCCAGTGTCGCAGACGATGACGCACAGCATCGCACAACAATTAGCAGCCTTGCATCCGCACAATCTCCATCCGCCAGAAACTCCATACTTCTAACCTCCAAAATGATGTTTGCAAAAATTTAATTATTGAATAAATTTTTAACCCGTAACTCAGTGTAAAATCAATACACATTCAAAACTCACAATTGTGCAGTCCAAGGCAGCAGTCACGCACCTCTGACATTTCGCTGCCCTACGCGATCGCACTTAAGACATCACACTTTTTCAAACATCCCAGGGGTTAGACCAATTTTTTATGAGGCTGAATAGAATCCGATCAACCCTAACACAGAGGGCGGGCACGGGGAGTAGGGGTCGCACCGCCCCTACTAAGGGGGAGTAGGGGGTGGACAAGATTCTTCTCAAAGTCAACCCCTACTCCCCTTCTTAAGGGAGATTTAGTACGAATTAGGTATTAGGAATTATTACATAGGCTTGACTTACCGGGATTTTGGAGAATTAGAAATAGCTCAGAATCACTGGCAGCAAGCTATTAAAATACTTAATCATATGAAAACGCCTAAACAAATGTGTTCATCTTAGTGGGTAAAAAAATCGAAATTGAAATTAAACCCAATTTTACCAGGAATTTTATGCAACATTTAACCATAGCTGTAGGGGCGGGTTCACCGAAATATATGACACCCATCGACAAGTTATAAAAACCCGCCCCCACCCACCAACAAATTGTGTAAACCCGCCCCACCCCGCCAATAAATCCTCTAAACTGGCATCAGAATTGGCAGATGTTTTTACCCTATTTCCGCACAGCTTCCAGCAAGCGAGAATAGTAAAAACTCGTGCTCGTCATGGCTGTTCTGTTAATCACAAAACCATTGTTTTCTAAGATTTTGATAATATCAGCTTCGCGGTGCTGGTAAGCGCGGGTAGTTTTGCTCGGGCCGGGGAAAAGTTCGCCAAATTTTTTGAGGGCGGTGAGTGCTAAAGTTTTGGGGGCAAAACTGATAATTAGTCGCGATTGGGCGATCGAACTTAGGTGAGCAATCATTTCCGCAGCCTTATCTTGAGGATAGTGGATCAGCACGTCCAAACAAATCACAGTGTGAAATTTGCCCGTTAAAGCTTCCAAATCTTGGGCGGCGAAGGAGATGTTATAGAGCTTGCCGGGAACGGCTGTCGATCGAGCGTAGGCTTCTGCTACCATCTTTTCAGAGATATCGCTAGCGCAAACAATCGCCCCAGCCTCAGCCAGAGGAATGCTCAGAGATCCCACACCGCAGCCGGCATCGCAGACACAAAGCCCGGGTAAATTGCCGTCAGCTTGCAGCCATTCGAGGACTGTATCCACCGTTTTCTGGTGCCCGGTGCGGATGTCTAGCTGAACTTTATTGACTTTGCCGTCGCCGTAAATTCGCTGCCACCGATCGAATCCCGTCGAGTTAAAATACTGTCTAACTATAGTCTTGTCATCTACCAAATTCATCGATCTGCCTGCTGCTGAGTTATTGCCAACGGTTAGATATTATATAGCAATCCGGTTCAGAAAATGTGCAACTTGCAACAACCGATTTTAGATGGGCGATTTGAGATTTTAGATGCAAACGGCACATCTAAAATCTCAAATGTATCTGGTAATACCAGTTCGCCCCTTCCCCCTTTTTCAATTCTTTAATCTAAAATGGTATAACAGGTTAAAAGAGTCGATGCCAAGTCAATTCCTTTGTCGTCGCATTTAAATTCCAGCGCAGTAATTGAGTTGCAGATTTGCCAATAATTCCCGAAATTCCGATCGCCCTTCTCGGAGATTCAGTTGCCAGGGCGATCGCACTTTCGGCATCGCAAATCCCCCACTCCACCAAATTCTGCACTCCCGCCAACAGCGGCAGAGTAGTACCTGCCAAAGTAGCACATTCCAGGGTCGAGTGATAATCTAATCTTACCCAAGCTGTACCTTTTCTGACTTCAATTTGTCGGGAATCCCAAGGATAAACACCGTCAGGCAAACCCAAAGGAGCCAAAGCATCGCTCACTAAAAAAACGCCTTTTTGATACCTACCAGCGCGCAGCAAAAAATCAATCATTGTCGGAGAAACGTGTTTCCCGTCAGCAATTAAACCGCATTTTACCCCCGGAGAAACAATCGCCGCTCCCAACAAACCCGGTTCTCGGTGGTGCAAACTCGGCATCGCATTAAAAGCGTGAGTTACCATTGAAGCTCCCCGCTCAAATGCTTGCTGCGCTTGCTCTGCCGTCGCTTGGGAGTGTCCGAGACTCACGGAAATTCCCAAACTTTGCAAATAGGAAATGACTTCGCCTGTGCTGTCTAACTCCGGCGCTAAAGTAATTATTTTGACAATATCGCCACAATCTCCTAAAACTTGCTTGACATTTTCTATAGTTAGCGGTAACAAAAACTCAACTGGGTGAGCGCCTCGCTTCAGGGGGTTGAGAAAAGGGCCTTCGAGATGAACGCCGATAATTTCCGCTGTTTTGGCTTTATTGGTTGCGCCAACAGTAGTTTTTGCAGTACGGATATAATCAGCTATAGTCGAGAGCGATCGCCTAAACTTATCCAGCGAAGTTGTCACCAAAGTAGGCAAAAAAGCATCGACTCCCTGATTCCACAAAAATTGACAAATTTTTGGCAAAATTTCAATATGCTTGCTTTCTAAATCGGGAAAAGCAAAACCGAGAGCGCCGTTAATCTGCAAGTCAACACCGCCCAGAGAAAGCCAATCGCCTCCTACATCAACCACTTGCAAATGGGGAGGACAAATCCGTTTAAATACGGCGTCCATCGGCAAAACTTCTTGAATGATTCCCGTTTCGTCAACAGCAAGCATCTGCAAATCCTTGCAACCGGGGAGGCGAGCATTGAGAATATCTGTGGGGGTGGCAGTTGGGGTTGTGGCTTCAGTCATCCGATTTTAGATTTTAGATTTGAGATTTTAGATTTAATATTCGCTACGGATAAATCCGGTGGCTGGCGATGAGGAGGGGGAGCTTTTTGCTTTTTGCTGGCTCTAGGGCTGCTCAGACGGGGGCTTGTGGCCAAATTGCTTTTAAGGGTCAGTTTTGGTACAAAATATCTAAATTTGAGTTAACGCAATCATTTAAAATTAGCATTTATCTGAAATCTCAAATCGGAAAATTTTATGAATCAAGCGACAGTGGGAATTATCATGGGTAGCGATTCGGATTTGCCAACCATGAAAGATGCGATCGCAGTTTGCGAAGAATTCAACGTTGCTTGCTCCGTGGCGATCGTCTCGGCGCACCGTACCCCCTCGCGCATGGTGGAATACGCCCAAACCGCTCACCAACGAGGCTTGAAAGTCATTATCGCAGGTGCCGGGGGAGCGGCGCACCTCCCGGGTATGGTAGCATCTTTAACCCCATTGCCCGTAATTGGCGTGCCCGTACCGAGCCGCCACCTGCAAGGGGTAGATTCGCTGTACTCGATCGTGCAGATGCCAGCCGGGATACCCGTAGCAACAGTGGGGATCGGCAACGCTAAGAATGCTGGCTTGCTGGCAGTTCAGATACTGGCAGCTCATCAGCCAGAATTGCTAGAGCGAGTTTTGCATTACCGCAAAACTTTGTCCGAATCTGTACTGAAAAAACAAAATCAACTAGAAGAGCTAGGCTATCATAACTATCTCAATCTCAACAAATAATCCATAAACTTTTGTAGTAAGATTGGAAAGTTTTCCGAATATTGCTGAGCTTACTAGCCGTAAAGAGGGTAAAAGTGATTAAAATGACTGTCGGAAAGAAAAAGTCAAAACCCGTCAAGCGGGAGTCTTTAAATTTGTCAGCAGCTAAATATTTTACGAAAGTCAACAGGTTGAAGAAGTTACCACGGGCGATCGCCCGCCTCACTCCAAGTTGGCAAGCCTGCATACCTTTAGCTGCAATCATCGTCTTGGTGTGGGGATATGCGGGGGTAGCCCAAACAGCTCCCGCGCCAACCACCGAGGAACAATTAGCAAGCCTTAAGGTGGGCATGGATACCATGTGGGTCATGGTGGCGGCGATGCTAGTGTTCTTTATGAACGCCGGTTTCGGTATGTTGGAAACCGGTTTTTGCCGTCAGAAAAATGCGGTTAACGTGCTCTCCAAAAACTTGATTGTTTTTGCGCTTGCTACGATCGCATATTGGGCGATCGGCTTTGGCTTAATGTTCAGCAATGGCAACAATTTTATCGGCACCAGCGGCGGATTTTTCCTGTGGAACGTAGCTGACAACAGCCCCGCCACAGGAGACGCTTATCAAGGCATTTTCGAGTCGCTTAACTGGACGGGAGTCCCCCTCAACGCTAAATTCTTTTTCCAATTAGTTTTTGCGGGAACTGCTGCGACGATCGTTTCTGGAGCCGTTGCAGAGCGAATTAAATTCCTTGAATTCTTAATTTTCAGCTTGCTGCTAGTAGGAATTGCTTACCCGATTACCGGACACTGGATTTGGGGCGGCGGCTGGCTGGCAGACGCAGGCTTCTGGGATTTTGCCGGTTCGACAGTGATTCACTCGGTAGGCGGTTGGGCTGCTTTGATGGGAGCGGCATTTTTGGGGCCGCGGATCGGCAAGTACCGCGACGGCGATACTGTGGCGATGCCGGGACACAATATGAGCATTGCCACCTTGGGCTGTTTGATTTTGTGGTTGGGCTGGTTTGGGTTTAATCCCGGTTCGACAATGGCAGTCGATCCCAATGCGATCGCCCACATTGCGATCACCACCAACACCGCCGGCGCCTTCGGGGGAATTGCTGCAACCATCACTGCTTGGCTGTACCTGGGCAAACCCGACCTTTCGATGATTATCAACGGCATCCTCGCCGGCTTAGTCGGCGTAACAGCTAGCTGCGCTTGGATCAACGTGCCCAACTCTGCCATTATCGGCACGATCGCCGGTATCCTGGTAGTTTTCGCAGTAACTTTCTTCGACAACTTGAAAATTGACGACCCTGTAGGCGCAACTTCAGTTCACTTAGTCTGTGGCATCTGGGGAACTCTGGCAGTTGGGCTGTTTGCTGACGGGCCTACAACTGGAATTTATACCGCAGGCCCTGCAGCCGGATTGCTTGTGGGCGGAGGTTTCGGTCAACTCTGGGCGCAGTTGGTCGGCATTATCTCTGTAGGCGGTATGACCGTGCTGCTGAGTACGATTTTTTGGCTGGCACTCAAAGCTTTGCTGGGTATCCGCGTTTCTGCTTTAGAGGAAGCTGAAGGTTTGGATATCGGCGAACATGGCATGGAAGCTTACACCGGGTTTGTGAAGGAAACGAGCTTGGATAACAGAAGTGAGAGCGGCTACGGCGTTTATGGTGGGGGTTCTGGTGGGAGGCCTAACAAAATGTAGAGCGTGCGAAGAGATCGATCAATTCAGCTTTCCTGTCCTAAATTAGCTATTTATCAGCTAATTCACCGCTTTATTCAGAAACACCCGAATCTGAAATACCCGCCAACTTATGGCTGTCTATCGTTGTGCTCGCGTTTCAATCTTCGATACGAACGCGGGCATATTTTTATTTTTAATTGACCTTTAATGGCGGACATATGGCGTTGCACAATTTGAGGATGATTATGGTGGGGTGTCCCGCCTGCTGTGAAAATACACCCCTTCGGGCGAAGAAAGTCCATCCGACAAAAAAATCAAAATCATCCCGCTATTATGCAACACCTTACATATAGTAGTTTGCGATTGCATGAGATGTGCGCCGCTAATTGGTAATTGGGAATTGAGAATCTGTAACTAACGAACTTTGCAAACGGGTGTATTGATTAGAGTTTACCGGCAATTGCTTTAAGTTCTTCAACGACGCGCTTGTTCTTGGGATTCCTGCTGCCATCAAGGCGGGCGGAGACAACAGTGATTATTTCTAGTATATCTTTAGCTAAATCCTCGTCACAGCTAGTATTTTCGGTTTGATTTATAATCACTACCTCTGTCCCAAAGTGTTCGCACAAATTAAAAATTAGTTCGGAACCAAACCTCAACAGTCGGTCTTTGTGAGTTAATACCAACCTTTCTACTTGATTGTCTGCGATCGCCCGAATTAGATGTTGTAAACCCCCCTTACTGTAATTAACCCCAGAACCTACATCCTCAATGATTTGGAATTGCCACCCCTGAGATGCACAAAACAATTCCAAAACTTGTTTTTGTCTGTCTAAATCATCTTTTTGGTTGTGGCTGCTAACCCGAGCGTAAGCTATGGTTAAAGCGCCGTTGGGTTTTAAGCCGAGAAGATGAGCTAGGTCATAGCGTCTGTGACCATTAGCGGTGCGTTCGGGTATTAGCTTGCCTTCGGCTTCCCACCGGCGCAAGGTGGAAGCGCTCACACCTTTAAGTTTGGCTGCTTCAGTTATAGTTAATTTTTTCATTTTTGGATTTTAGCATCAGAAATGGGTAATTTCGGTAAGTTTTAGATATATTTATGTCCCCGTCTGCAGGTTGGACAAGTCCGATTTATGGCAAGAAAGTTTGGTAGGCAGATTTTTTATGGTAAAGTAGTGCGAAAAAGCAAAGTTCTGCATCGCCGCCCTTGCCCAACACAGCACAGTGCTTGATTATTACAAGAATTGAGGCTTTAATTGAGCGGTAAAATTTGATGCAGCAATGAGTGCAAATTATTCGGTGTGATGGCTGCAAATAGCTTGAGTTTATGGAGAAGTTTGGAGGAGGTAGCAGAAGTAGAACTCATAAATCCCTCTTAGGGATGGAAGTTAGCCGATCGAAAACTGTTCCGGTTTGGGCTTTGCTATCTTTGGTGACGAACGGGGTACTGATAGTTACAGTCGCTCAACTACTGCTGCGGGGAAACAACTTGACAGAAAGCTTCCAGGCGAATGATGCGGTGAGGGCAGAAGCGGCCCAGGAACAAATTGGCCAACCGGCGATCTCTGCAAAGGCAGTGCTAGACGTGCCTGTTCCCGGGCCGCGACACAAATGGACTTACCAGCAGTGGGTGACGCAGTTGGGTCGCGAAGCTGAGGCGGCGGCGGCGAATCGACCCTCAAGACTGAGTGTTTTGGCTGGGGATTCTCTGAGTATGTGGTTTCCGACCAAGCTGTTACCAGCCGATCGAATTTGGCTGAATCAAGGGATTTCGGGGGAGACTTCGGTGGGTTTGCTGAAGCGGTTGCAGTTGTTCGATCGAACTGCGCCGGATACCGTGTTTGTGATGATCGGGATTAACGATTTGTTGCGGGGGGCCGGCGACGAAGGGATTTTGGACAACCAGCGGCAGATAATTCGCGATTTGCGGTGGGCTCACCCCAAAGCACAAGTTGTGGTGCAGTCGATTTTGCCGCACAGCGGGGAACAAGCTACTTGGGAAAATCGCGATCGGCTGTTGGCGATTCCTAACAGTCGGATTCGGGCAATAAATCGACGGCTGAAAGAAATTGCTAGTTCGGAAAATGTTTTGTATCTGGATTTGTACCCGCTGTTTGCGGATGCTGAGGGCAATTTGCCAACCGAACTCAGCACCGATGGCTTGCACCTTAACGATCAAGGTTATCTGGTTTGGCGATCGGCCCTGCAACTGTTCGATCAGATGCAGTTGAAAAATGAGTCATGAGTTATTAGTCATTAGTCCTTAGTCATTAGTCCTTAGTCATTAGTCCTTAGTCATTAGTCCTTAGTCATTAGTCCTTAGTCATTAGTCCTTAGTCATTAGTCATTAGTCCTTAGTCATTAGTCATTAGTCATTAGTCATTAGTCCTTAGTCATTAGTCCTTAGTCATTAGTCCTTAGTCATTAGTCCTTAGTTAGAAAGATCAAGGATGAAGTCATATTCTCCCCAACTCTCCCCCTCTCCGGTTACTGTGCTATCACTGGCTATGTCAAGTATCGAATGATACATTAAGAAATATGATAGTTAGCTATTTAGTATAGGGTGATACAGAATAACTGTTTGTACAAATGGTGCAATCCAAAAGGCATAGACCATTAGATTGAGAGTTGACGAATTTAGATGAGTCCGGCTATACGAAGCCTGGGGGTTGAGGATTGGGGAATTATCTATTGAAGATTTGTTCCGCTAAAACAGGGACTTAAAACCAAATAACTATTGCATCTAAAATCCTCGCATCTAAAATCGGCTCGGTCTTCCCTGAAAATTGCTGAGTATGAAAAGGTACAACTAACGTGATCAAAAAAAGTTTAACGATCGGCATCATCGCGCTGTGGCTGTTAAGCGTGCCGCTGACCGGCAATGCCTTAGCTCAAGATGCTGGTGCCGCGGCTGCGGTGGTGCCGAATCCGATCGATAGCGGCGATACGGCCTGGATGTTGGTGTCCTCAGCCCTGGTATTGCTGATGACACCAGGGCTGGCGTTTTTCTACGGGGGACTGGTGCGATCGCGCAACGTCCTCAACACCATGAT
This sequence comes from Microcoleus sp. T3_D1, assembly GCF_036700405.1. Lineage (NCBI taxonomy): Bacteria > Bacillati > Cyanobacteriota > Cyanophyceae > Oscillatoriales > Microcoleaceae > Microcoleus > Microcoleus sp. T3_D1. The sequence goes on along the minus strand of NZ_JAUBOV010000005.1, from coordinate 146,888 downwards.
GATGAGCTTGGTGATGATGGGAACGATCGGCGTCACCTGGACGTTGTGGGGGTACAGTTTAGCCTTTGATGTCACCGCCAGCAACCTCAATGATAAAGGGTTTGGTCAAGGGATCGAAAGCTTCATCGGCGGTTTCGACTGGATGTTCTTGAACAACGTCACGGCGGACACCCCAGATCCGATCGGCTACGCACCGACAATACCCCACCAAGTCTTCATGGTGTACCAGATGATGTTCGCGATCATCACTCCAGCCTTGATTTCAGGGGCGATCGTCGAAAGGGTAACATTTAAAGCCTATTTCTGGTTCGTGTTGCTGTGGTCTACCTTCATCTACTCTCCTTTAGCCCACTGGGTTTGGGGTAGAGGCTGGCTGGCGGCGATCGGATCTCTGGACTTTGCCGGCGGCACAGTCGTACACATTAGTTCCGGTGTTTCTGCCGTTGTCGCAGCTTGGATGATCGGGCCCCGCAAAGACCACTTGAACAAGCCCCACACCCCCCACAACGTACCCTACGTCTTGCTGGGAATTGGGATGCTGTGGTTTGGCTGGTTTGGCTTCAACGGCGGTAGCGCTTTGGGATCTGGTTCTTTAGCAACAGTGGCTTTTGTCACCACGATGATTTCTGCTGCAGCCGGCGGTTTAACTTGGACAATTGTGGAATGGGTGCTCAGAGGCAAACCGACAGCAGTGGGAATAGCTAGCGGTTTCCTCGCGGGATTGGTGGGAATCACACCTGCTGCTGGATTCGTGCTTCCAGTGGGAGCGCTTTTGATCGGATCGATTACTTCGGTTTGCTGCTTCTTTGCCGTTAGCTGGCGCGCTAAGCTGGGATTTGACGACTCTTTGGATACCTTCCCGGTTCACGGCGTAGGCGGAACTGTGGGCGCGATTCTGACTGGCTTATTTGCGACTAAAGCCGTTAACGCAGCCGGAAATAACGGGCTGTTTGCCGGGAATCCGGGGCTAATTGTGACCCAGTTTGTAGGCGTTCTAGTTACTTACGTGTTTGCGGGTGTCGGCACTTTTGCGATCCTGAAAATTTTGGAACAGTTTATGGAACTGCGAGTGCCCTCATCTGCTGAAGACCAAGGTTTGGATATCGGCCAGCACGGGGAAGAAGCTTACGGTGAGGATTTCGCCGGCGGTTTCAGTTCGTTTGAATCGAGTTCTCCTTTTGCGCCGAAGAAGGTTTGAAAAGACCATAAGCTGTTGTCCATTTAAATAGAATGTCAAAAAACAATCTAATTCTTGTGGGGAGTAGGGGTTGGGCCTAAGAGCCCGCCCTGAATATGCAATTTAAATGCGTGACAGCTTAAGACTGACGCACTCAAGCCTGTGAAACCCAGTTTCTTTGGAGATTTATCGACTCCCAACCCAGATTTTTCTAATAAACCGGATTTCTTTGCGGGATTTTGTGCAGCACAAGGTTTGAATCTGTAATTTGCAGTCAGACTCAATAATAGTAGTTGGGTTGCCCCGTTTTGCAATTGTTGCAGGCGGGGTTTTCAAATTTGAGATGAGAGTTCTCCAATGGTTCTAAAATCAAAGGTAATTAACCTAGATTTCTACTCGATACCGCATGGATACTAAAGCTTTTAAACGATCGCTCCAACAGTCTGAAAACTACCACCGCAAGGGTTTCGGACACGAAGCCGAGGTAGCTGGGGTGATGCAGACGGCTTATCAAAGCAGTCTGATCCAGCAAATTCGCGACAATAATTACAGGCTGGAACGCGGCGCAGTTACAATCCGGCTGGCTCAGGCTTTTGGCTTTTGCTGGGGGGTGGAACGCGCTGTAGCTATTGCTTACGAGACTCGCCAGCATTTCCCCTCGGAACGGATTTGGATTACTAATGAGATTATTCATAATCCGTCTGTCAATGAGCATTTGCGGGATATGGAGGTGGGTTTTATTGCTGTTGAGAATGGGCAGAAAAATTTTTCGGTTGTCGATAGTGGCGATGTGGTAATTTTACCTGCTTTTGGAGCGAGCGTGCAAGAAATGCAGTTGCTTAATGATAAGGGCTGCAAGATTGTTGATACTACTTGTCCTTGGGTTTCTAAGGTTTGGAATACTGTTGAGAAGCACAAAAAAAAGGATTACACTTCGATTATTCACGGTCAGTACAAGCACGAAGAAACTGTGGCGACGAGTTCTTTTGCTGATAAGTATTTGATTGTGCTCAATTGGCAAGAAGCTGAATATGTCAGCAATTATATCTTGCATGGGGGCGATCGCGATGAGTTTATTGCTAAGTTTAGTAAGGCTTATTCTGCTGGTTTTGACCCGGATCGGGATTTAGAAATGGTGGGGATTGCTAACCAAACTACTATGCTCAAAACTGAGACAGAGAATATTGGCAAGTTGTTTGAAAAAACGATGATGCGGAAGTTCGGGCCGGAGAATTTGAGCGAGCATTTTCTGAGTTTTAATACTATCTGCGATGCGACTCAGGAACGGCAAGATGCTATGTTGAGTTTGGTTGAGGAAAAGTTGGATTTGATGCTGGTGATTGGGGGTTTTAATTCTTCTAATACTACGCATTTGCAGGAAATTGCGATCGACAAAACTCTTCCTTCTTATCATATTGATTGTGCGGAGCGCATTTTACCGGGAAATCGGATCGAACACAAGCCTTTGGGGGGAGATTTGGTCGTAACTGAAGGTTGGCTACCGGATGGTAAAATTGTAGTCGGCGTGACTTCGGGTGCTTCTACGCCTGATAAGGTTGTTGAAGATGCGATCGATCGCATTTTCGCGATGAAAGCAGCGGCTGCGATTGTGTAATTATATTGTTGCGCCACTGCACTCGGAATCATAATTTTCTCAGTTAATTTTCTCAGTGCAGGGCGAGTGTCTCTTTGCGAGTGCGAGCGTCTCGCTCGCACTCGCAAAAAGATATACAGCATATTCCATATATGTGTAGTACAGAGAAACCGGGTTTCTTGAACAGAATCAGTTTAAAGGCTTGAACTGTAAAGAAACCCGGTTTCTGAGGTGTACTTCACAAACCTGGAATATGCTGTAATTCCCATGTTAAACTAATTTCCACCCCTTAATTCTCCCCAATTACCCGATCGCTCGCATTTCTGATTTCTCATACTCTTCACCCGCGTCATCACCTCTATAAATTTCTCCCTGCCTCCCACAGATTATTTTTTAAATAAAATATTAAAAATTCGCCTTTTTTTTTTGGGTAAAAAGCTTGACTTTGCTAGATTGATAATGTATTATTAGATAATGGGAGTGGTGACAAAATTTAAATTTATGTCACCACTCCCATTATCTAAAATATACCCCAAAAATCAACAGGAGTCAATAGGTAAAAACTCTTTTCTTTACGCCGCAATTTGAAACTTTCAAAGGAAGACGAACGATACAAAAATCGATGCAAAAAAAGGCGAATTAAGCTTTGCAGGCTATCTTAGATTGTCTGGTGTCTGCCTGAATCACGAGACGCAAGAGAGCGATTTAGGCCATCTCCGACTTAAGGGGGATGCGAGGAACATGGAGACTAAACTAGAAACAAGATCGATCGCAAATTTGCTCCTTAAATTTGTAGGCTTTAGCTGACTGCCGGCCCGCGCCCAAAATTGGCGTAATCTGCATCCCGCTACAATAAAAGAAAAAGCAGGACTCGCGTGCCATCATTTCATGAAACAATCCCTGACTCGCCAAATCACCGCAGGTATCGGAATGGCCGTGGCGCTGCTAATTTTAAATGCGGCAACTTCCTACCGCAATACTCTCAAGTTAGTCGAAAACAAACGCTGGGTGAGCCACACTCACCGAGTTTTAACCGAACTCGAAGCCACGCTTTCTACCTTAAAAGATGCTGAAACCGGACAGCGCGGTTATTTGCTGACGGGAGAAGAACGTTATTTAGAACCCTATCACAGCGCGATCGCCCGCATCAACCAACAAGTAGTCGGATTGCAGCAGCTAACCGCCGACAACAACCGGCAGCAACAGCGCATTCGCGACTTGAAAATTGCGATCGACTCTAAATTAGCCGAACTTGAAAAAACCATCAATCTGCGACGCCAACAAAACTTAGAAGCAGCCCTGCGGCGAGTAAAATCCGGTAGGGAAAAGCAAATCATGGGCGACATTCGGCAGCAGATAGCCACAATGACAGCGGAAGAAACTCAGCTATTACAGCAGCGCGCCCGAGAATCTCAAACGAGTGCTACTTTGACAATCCTGACTTTTACCGTTGCCGCTTTAGTAAATTTCCTGTTGATGGTGTTGGTTTACTATTTGGTGAAGCGCGATCGAACTTTGCGCGACAATGCCGAAATCAAGCAAAATCAACTCTTAGAACAGCTAGAACACGATCGCCACTTCCTACAATTAACCGAAGAACGTTTCCGCCGCGCCATTATCGAGGCACCCCTCCCAATTATGCTGCACGCTGAAAACGGACAAGTTTTGCAAATTAACTCGGCTTGGACAGAATTCTCAGGCTACCAACACTCAGAAATTCCCACAATTGAAGATTGGACAGAAAAAGCTTACCACAGCCGCAAATCGCTAGTGCAAGCAGATATCGATCGGCTGCACCAATTAAACACCCGCATTTCTGAAGGCGAATATATGATTGCCACAGCCAGCGGCGAAACTCGCATTTGGGACTTTTATTCCGCACCTTTAGGCGAGCTTTCCGACGGCAGAAGTTTAGTAATTAGTACCGCCATTGACATAACCGCCCGCAAGCAAGCAGAAGCGGAAATTCGGATGCTCAACGCTACCTTAGAAAGGCGAGTGGAACTCCGCACAAATCAACTTCAAGCAGCTAACGAAGAATTAGAAGCTTTCACCTATACCGTTGCCCACGATTTGCGTGCTCCCCTGCGGGGAATGCAGGGATTGGCTGAAGCTTTATTAGAAGATTACCGTGACATCCTCGACGAACTCGGTCAAGAATACGCCCAGCAAATTGTTAATTCTGGGCAACAACTACAAGAATTAATCGAAGATTTGCTAGCTTACAGCCGCCTCAGCCGCACGGATTTATCGCTGCAAGTTTTAGACTTAGAATCTGCTGTGGCCGAGGCAATTGCTATGGTAAAAGCCGACGCTAAATCCAGGCACGCTCAAATCAGTGTTCAATCGCCCTTGCCTGCGGTAATGGCCCACCGCGTTACTTTAGTTCAAGTAATCGCCAATCTGCTCACCAATGCCATAAAATTTGTGGAAGGCGCACCGCCGCAAGTGCAGATATGGGCCGAGGAAATAGAGCTGCCTCAAGAGGGAGAGACAGACAGGGATATAGCGAGAAAATTGGAAATGCAAACTGTGGGACAGTGGGAACATTCCCAGTTACTTATGACCAGCCCTCTATTGCCAGTCCCCACGATCCGTCTGTGGGTAGAAGACAACGGCATCGGTATTGCTCCGGAACATCAAAAACGCATTTTTCGGGTTTTTGAACGGCTGCACGGTATCGAGTCTTACCCCGGAACTGGTATAGGATTAGCTATTGTAAAAAAAGGAGTCGATCGCATGGGCGGTCAAGTTGGAGTGGAATCTCAATTAGGACAAGGCAGTCGATTTTGGATACAACTGAGGAAGCATGACGCAAACGCAGACGATTTTGCTGGTGGAAGATAACCCCGTTGATATTCTATTGATGCAGCGGGCCTTTCGCAATGAGACTTTTGCTAATACTTCGCTGCAAATTGTCCGAGATGGAGATGCAGCGGTTTTTTATTTAAATGGAGACGGAGAATACAGCGATCGCGATCTCTATCCTTTACCTGCGATAATTTTACTAGACTTGAAATTGCCCAGGCGATCCGGTCATGAGGTTCTGGTTTGGCTGAGGCAGCAGCCGGAACTAAAACGCTTGCCGGTGGTTATGCTTACTTCTTCTAGGCAAACACCTGATGTCAAGCGAGCTTACGATTTAGGGGTAAATTCATATTTGGTTAAACCGGTCGGGTTTGCTTCTTTATTGGAAATGATGCAGAGTTTTAGCGAGTATTGGCTCAACTATAGCGAACTGCCGGAACCTAGCGAATTTTCGGGTTTGTAGTAGCCGTTTCCCGGTTTTTATTGCTTGTTTCCTCGTTACCAGGCTCTGTCGGGTAACGAGTAAATTAAGTTTCTCGTGAGTAAGCCCGTCCTCTATCATCTTAAAGGGGCAATTTCCCACATTTTTATGATGATCGATCGCCACTCTAAGCTAATAGCAAAATTATTAATTGTTAAAGTGGTACACATTCTGGTAATTGACGACAACCCAACAGATAGGCTGCTCGTCAAACGCGAATTAGAGCGGCAATTCTCGCAATTGCAAATAACGGAAATTTGCGACGATAGATTATTCGGGGAAGCACTGAAACGAGGCGGATTCCATCTGGTAATTACTGATTACCAAGTACGCTGGACAAACGGTTTAGATGTGCTTCAAACTATTAAAGCCAGTTATCCAGAATGCCCGATTTTAATGTTTACGAATACTGCAACGAAGAAATTGCTGTAGAGGCGATGAAATCCGGCTTGGACGACTACATTATCAAGTCGCCGAAGCACTATGTCCGCCTTTGCGTTACGGTTCGCGCAGTGCTCGATCGAGTTGCCGCCTGGAAGTCGCCCGACTGGAAAATCAACTTCATTCCCTGCTAGAACACTTAAATGTCGGAGTTTTTCGAGCGACTTCCGACGGGCGGCTTTTGGAAAGCAATCAAGCTTTTTTGCGCTTGTTTGATGCTAGCAATTTAGCAGATGTTCAAGGGATTTATCTGCAGCAATTGTTTGTGCAACCCCTAGATTCAGGCAGGGCTGTTTCGGGGCAACCACGGGGGGATTGTCCCTACGGAAAACCAGGGTTTTGTAGGGGCGGTGCTACCCCTACTCCCCGTGCCCGCCCAGCCCATAGACGAGGGGGTCGGGGTTTCAGATATCGCGGCAACCACGGGGGGATTGCCCGTACAAGACAATGAAACAGCCCTGCTAGATTCAGGGGAGTCTCGGTCTCAAAATATCGAAATTACCTTTCCTTTGGCAGACGGTCGAGTAAAATGGATTCGGTTTACTCAATATCTCTACAGCACAGAAGGTGAAAGTACCATTGAGGGATTGGTTGAAGATATTACTGAACTCAAGCAGGCTGAACTTGCTTTGCGGGAATTTAATGAAACTTTGGAAGAGCGGGTGAGAGAGCGTACTGCTGAGTTAGAAGAAGTTAACGCACAGCTCGAATCGTTTACCTATTCAGTTTCTCACGACTTGCGCGCTCCTCTGCGGGGAATTTCGTTTTTTGCTGAAATGTTGCTTAAAGATAAAGCCAGCGAGTTGGATGCTACTGCACAGGATTACTTGTATCGGATTAATGACGCCGCAAGTCTGATGAATACTTTAATCGAAAATTTGCTAGAGTACAGCCGCCTCAGCAAAGCTAACTTGCCACTAAAAGCAGTCTCTGATACTTTTAATCCAGACAATCCCCGACAATCGGCAACAATCTGAATATAGCACACTCATCAGACAGGTCCCAGAGTATGGTGGTATCCCACAAAGCTTTGAGAAAAATCCCCAAAGCACCATTAAAATCGCGGGGTATTTCATAACCACAATTGGGACATTTAAAACTTTTAGAGCCACCCAATTTTTTGTGAATATGACCGCATTTTGTACAAGTTTTAGAAGTGTATTCTTCAGTCACCCTAACCAATCTCGAACCGTAACGATTACAGAGATGTTCTAAGGTTTGGGAGAATTGATAGAATGCCCAAGTCATCATTGCTCTCGCCGACTTAGAATTGAGCTTGCGAGTACCTCTTGCCACCATCTGAGAAGTTTCAAAAGTAGGTAAGTAAATAACATCATAATTCCTAGCCAAGTGACTTGCTACTTGCTTGTGAATCTCAGAGCGTAGGTTTTTAATTTTTGTCCTCACCCTTTCCATAGCTTGTTTTAATCGATAGCGTAATCGAGAAAACTCGCTACCTTGAGAGCGACTAAGTTTTGATTGCATTTTGTCCAAATGTTGACACAACCTAGCAATCTTCCCAAAGTCGTGTTTGCCAAATTCAGTAAAAGAATTACCATCAAACCCGGTCAAAAAACAGCGCAGTCCGGGGTCAAGTGCGATAGTCTTGCCACCATTCTTAGGTTCTGGAACGTCCATCTCTACAGGCATATTTACAAACCAGCGCCCCTTGTTGTAGGTGACTTCTACGGCTTTGTCGTAGTTGATTAAGCAGAAATCTTGCCCAGTCCACAGAGACTTCTCCAAACCTTTGCTAGCGTTGGTCATTAGATGACCGTTCTTATAGTCCCCCGGAGCGAACTGAATAGTCTGTTTTTGGGCTCGGATCGATCTGAATCGAGCTAACTTCAATCCGGCTAAAGGATTAATTTTTGCCTGTTTTCCTTTGCCTATTTGGGCGGGCTGCTTGTCGGTTTTCTTCCAAGCTGTATAAGCCTCAAAGAGTGCGTTATCTAAACCGTGAGCTATGCCTAATTCTTTGCACCACTCAGGGATTATCTGGTAGTCCAAGGTTTTACAAAAGCTCCGAAAAGCTTGCTTGCCTGAAGTTTTTAAAACTGGCTGATTAGTTTTTTTGTCCACAGTGTAATAGGTAAACTTTCCTTGATGTTGATTCAGATAAGCAATTGCGTTATTGTAAACTTTTCGATTAGCATGAATCCTCAACATCCAGACTTTCTTCGTCTCCCCCTTTGGATAGACTCGGTACGTCAGAGTCTTCAATGATTTGCTTTTTGTACTTTCTGAGTCCGTAAAGTCGGCAACGGTCGCCGTGGACGATTGCGAGTATGTCTTCAACCATTTCTCTTTCTGGACTAAGTGAACTATTGTTGAGAACCAAAATCTTACACCCGCCCCGCTCGGCAAACCATGAGATAAGATCGAATCCGAACCTGCATCATCTATCTTTTGAGGCAATGACAACCATTCCGATGTCGCCCGTGTAAATGTGTTCCAGTAGGGCGATAAGACCTTTGCGCTTGAAGTTAAGCCCACTCCCGATGTCTTGGATGATTTCACATCCGGGGTAGCGAGACAAAAGAAAGTCAGCCTGTCGAATAAGGTCGGCTTTTTGACTTCGACTGCTAACTCTGGCGTAGAGGATGGTTGGTTTAGTAGATGGAATATTGACAACTGAGTCTCCGTCGTATCGTCGCTGTCCTGATGGTGTTCTGTACGCTTTGATTTTCCCTTCTTTTTCCCACCGCTAAGCGTGTTTTTGAACATACTCCGAGTCGTTGAATAGCGATTCTTGGTGGTACATATTTGGACATATCTGGGTTTGGTTAGGTGAATTATTCCAGCCTATACCAATTGTCTAATTTATAACGGAAATGTCTAAGAAAAGCCCGTCCTAGGGATTACTCTTCATTTAATTGTGGCTCGATCGATCGCGCAACTAGAGGCGGAAATTGCCGAAAAACAAGCTCGGATAACGGTTGTCGAACCGCTACCTACGGTGTTGGCCCATCCTGCTACGCTGCTGCAAGTCTTGACTAACTTGCTCTCCAACGCTCCACCAGTTCGTGCAGCCGGGGATAGAGCCGCAGGTGCGAGTTTATGCAGAAGCTGAGGAAGAATATATCTATCTTTGGGTAGAAGACAACGGCATTGGTATTGCAGAAAGATTTCAAGAGAGGATTTTTGGGTTGTTCGATCGCCTGCATGGTCAAGAAGTTTATCCAGGGACGGGAATAGGGCTGGCGATCGCGAGCAAAGGAGTCGATCGGATGGGGGGCGCGATCGGGCTGAAATCGACTCTGGGAATCGGTACCAGCTTCTGGGTAAAATTACGCAAGTGCGAGAGTTGAGGAAGCAAGTTCGGCAACGCGCAGTGAATCGGGATTTACAAGATGAGGTTCTAGGGAAGAGGGTTTTAACAGTAATATTCTGCTGTAGCCCAAAGAATCAATCAACCCGCTTGTGCACACCCGAAGACACAATAAACAATTAGTATAGTAAAAGTTAAGTAATCTCTTGCACCTTTCCCGCCTGAGCAGGCTTTCTGATCCGTTTTAGAACAACTTACTTAATTAATTTGCTTGTGGCAACGCCCCTAAAAGGCTGGTTGAGGATGTCAAGAGCTTTAAAATATAATAAAATACAAGCAAAATACAATAAAATTATTGGCAAGTCTAATTAACCCACCAAGTACATATTTAAATTGTCGAGATTGCTCACTAACATATTGTTAGATTTAAGAATGTTTGCGCCCATACAAAAACTAAAAGGCTAATGGTGTCTATTCTATTAATCGACGACAACCCGAACGATCGCCTGATGATCGAGCGAGAACTGAGGAAAACTTTTCCTGATTTAGAAATTAAGTCGGTTATTGATATCCAATCTCTCGAACAAATCCTGGTCGCCGGGGGTTTTGACCTAGTAATTACCGACTACCAACTGCACTGGAGCGACGGATTAACTATTTTCCGCAAAGTTCAAAGCCGCTACCCAAATTGTCCGGTAATTATGTGTACTGACAGCGGCAGCGAACAAGTGGCAGTCGAAGCTATGAAAGCTGGTTTGAGCGATTACGTGTTCAAAGGGCGGCACTTAAAGCGACTGGCGGCGGCAGTGGGCGAAAGCTTGAAAAATCAGCAGTTGCGCCAGAACTACGCGAAAACGTCGGCGCAGTTGGCAATTTCGGAGGAAAGGCTGAGGTTGGCGATCGAAGCCTCGAAAATGGGAACTTGGGATTGGAATTTATTAAATGGCGAGGTGGTTTGGTCGGAGGGACACGAACTGTTATTCGGGCTGGAAAAAGGCAGTTTTGCGGGAACTTACGAAGCGTTTTTTAGCTGCATTCACCCGGATGACCAGGCCTCGCTCGGCCGGGCTGTTGCCTTTGCTTTAGAAAACAAAATAGAATACCAATACGAATTTAGAGTCATTTGGCCCGACAGCAGCTTGCACTGGATCGCGAGTAGGGGCAAGTTTTTTGAGGATGGTACGGGTAAATCGGTGCGAGCAATCGGCGTGGTTTGGGATATTACCGATCGTAAATTATCCGAAGCCCGGGTGCAAGAAAGCGAGGAAAACTTGCGCTTTGCCCTAGAAGCAGCTAATACGGTGGCTTTTACATGGGATGTGGCATCCGGGGAAGTCCGCCGTTCGTCCAATGCCGAAACACACCTTGGTTTTGGCCCAGACAGCACCGTCGGTACTTTTGAGCAAAAAAAGAATGCGGTGCATCCAGAAGACCGCGAAAGCTTTTTGGCAGATTTGGATGCCGCACTCAGCGGGACGGGAGTTTACGAGTCGGAATACCGCCACGTGCGCCCCGACGGCTCAGTGATTTGGCTCCACGACAAAGGGCGGGTGGTTTTTGAGGCATCGGGCACCCCCCCTCGGCTGTTCGGCGTGGCGATCGACATTACGGATCGCAAACAGTTAGAATACGAGCGCTCGCGGGCCAACGCGCGCGAGCGCTCGTATTTGCGCCGCCTGCAAAAGTTAACCTCCGCGTCAGTTGCTATCAACTCCACGCTGTCGGTGGCAGAAATACTTCAGTTAGCTGCCGATAGCGCCCGCCAAATTCTGGAAGTCCACCAGGTAGCGGTCAACCTCAACCCGGCGGCTAACTGGGATGCGGGAATTAGCAAGTTTTCCATGTCAGAAAAATACGCCGCGTGGCAAGATTACTGCGAAGAACCAGACGGTACGGGCATTTACCAACAAGTTTGCCAGCAGCAACAGCCGATGCGAATGACTCAAAGCGAGTTAGAGGCTCACCCGGCCTGGCGGGAGTTGGGCAAGGCTGCGGGGAAGCGCCCGCCGATGCGGGGCTGGCTGGCTGTACCGCTGACGGGTCGGGACGGCAGAAATCTGGGATTGATTCAGTTGTCGGACAAGTATGAGGGGGAGTTTGCCGAAGATGATGAAACTATTTTAATGCAGTTGGCTCAGGCGGTGTCGGGGGCGATCGACAATGCCCGACTTTACGAGGAATCTCAACAAGCAAATCGCATGAAAGATGAGTTTTTGGCAACTCTTTCTCACGAGCTGCGATCGCCCTTAAACGCGATTTTGGGCTGGGCGCAACTGCTGCGGCACCGCAGTTTTAGTCCGGCTGCTACTGGGCGGGCTTTAGAAACGATCGAGCGAAATGCTAAATTGCAAACTCAATTGATTGATGATTTGCTGGATATTTCTAGGATTATTCGCGGCAAGTTGACTTTGAATCCTTGTGCGGTAAATTTGATTTCGATGGTGGAAGGAGCGGTGAATACGGTGCGGTTGGCCGCCGATGCTAAGTCGATCGATTTACGGTTTGCAATTGTAGATTTGGGCTTGGAGACTGCAGAGTTTTCCCAACCCGGGGAGATTTCTGGCAATCCTGAATCTCCGTTAAATCCGAAATTTTGGGTATCAGGAGACCCCGGCCGCTTGCAGCAAGTGATTTGGAATTTGCTGACGAATGCGATTAAGTTTACGCCGCGCGGGGGGCGAGTTGAAATCCGGCTTTCGAGAGTTGATTCGGAGGTTGAGTTGGCTGTTACCGACACGGGAATTGGGGTTGCACCGAATTTTTTGCCTTACGTGTTTGAGTCTTTCCGCCAAGCGGATGCTACGATTACTCGCAATTATAGCGGTTTGGGGCTGGGTCTGGCGATCGTCCGGCAGTTGGTGGAACTCCACGGTGGCACGGTTTGGGCGAGCAGTCCGGGACTGGATATGGGATCGACTTTTACTTTCCGTCTCCCTGCGATGCAGCTAAATTCGATCGCCGGTGAGGAAGGGCAGGTTTTGACTGGCCCTGGTAATTTACTGGGAGTTAAGGTTTTGCTGGTTGATGACGAGGTTGATTCGCGGGAATTTATGAGGTTTGTCTTGGCGGATTCCGGGGCCGCTGTCAGGGCTGCATCGTCTGCTGCTGAGGCCTTTGAGGTGGCTTCGCAGTTTGAGCCGGATGTTGTGGTCAGCGATATCGGAATGCCGGAGGAAGACGGCTATTCGCTGCTACGAAGGCTGCGTTCTTTGAACACGCAGACAGGGAAATTTTGGGCGATCGCTCTGACGGCTTATGCTAGGGATGAAGACCGCGATCGTGCTTTTGCGGCAGGTTTCGATCGGCATCTGTCTAAACCTGTGCAACCCGATGTGTTGGTAGAGACTATAGTCAAGTTGAGGCAGCAAGGGCTAACAACTTAAAAAAATCTCTTAATAAAT
>NZ_JAUBOV010000005.1:78607-133615 GCF_036700405.1 Microcoleus sp. T3_D1 | reverse complement strand
GGTAAATGGTAAATGGTAAATGGTAAATGGTAAATGGTAAATGGTAAATGGTAAATGGTAAATGGTAAATGGTAAATGGTAAATTGGAATTGTGTTTGTAGTGGCGACTTTAATCCTCGTAAAACTCGCTCGTACTTGCCTTCCTCACCACCAATCTATAATGCTGATTTTACCGGACACGACCTGATTAACCCGACTGGATATCGACGGAATCGCTCAACTGAGAAATATAAAAATTTGTATTTTTCAAACAATTCAACTTCTGCTTGTGAGGCTTTGCTTCTAGCCCGCCTAAAATATGCAATTTATATGCCGATTAGGTGATGGGTTTGTGTTAATATGCTAAAATATCCAACAATCACGCGGTAATAATTAGGTGGACAAACTTCAGACAGATATAGAGGCAATTTACTCTCAAATTGAGGAATTGCGCCTGGAACGCCAGCAGCTTAGTATTGCCGATGTTGTCCCAGCCGGTGATTCGCCCCAAGCGATCGCCGATGCTTATCGTCGTCACGCGAGGGAAACAGCACAAGTGTCGGCAGAAGTCAAGGGGATAGATGACGCGATCGCGGCTCTGTCTGCTCAACTGGGTCAGAAACAGCAGCAGTCAGTAAAGTTGCAAAGAATAACTCCGATGGAGGAGCAAGTTGAAGAAGGAAGATTACTAGCTCAGGGACACGCGGAACGGATTAATGAACTGGCGGCCCAACTGGCGGCGGAAGTGAAGGGACTCAAGGCCATCGCCGACCAAATTAGTCCCAGCTACTGGCAGGTTTATTACAAGCCTTTTATTACGGGTTTTAAGAGTATTTCTGTTCCCTACGTGCGATCGGACGGGGATGTTTGGACTATTGTCAATCGAGTAGTTTAGAGAGGCTGCGGGAGCAGAAATAATCAGCGCTCAAGACATTTTTTTTCCTGTCCCTATTCCTCTACCTCAACCTCGCAGCAATTGCTTAATAGTGCCGACCAATTCTTGAGGGTGAAATGGCTTGGCGATGTAAGCGTCGGCTCCTTGTTTCATTCCCCAATAGCGATCGAACTCTTCGCTTTTGCTCGAACACATTACCACCGGCAAATTTTGGGTTTTAGGGTCGCTTTTGAGCCGACGACAGACTTCGTAGCCGTTCATCCGGGGCATCACGATATCCAGAACGACTAAATCTGGGCGGTTAGCCTTGATTTGCTCTAGAGCTTCTACGCCATCACTCGCTACCGTGACGTTGAGTCCTCTACCTTTGAGCAAGTCGGCGATCATCTCCCGCAGAGTGACGCTATCATCAACAACCATAACTGTACTCATAGAATAATCCCTACCAAGTTTCTGGGTTGAAACGTTCACATTAACGTTTACACTAACGTTCACCTTCAAAGGTGTCTTTTCCTGATTGAGATTGCGCTCTGCTAAATGTAGTTTACCCACTTTTGCTGATTTCTCAATCATTTTCTGAGTAATTTAGGCAAAATTTAAAGTTCCGCGCAATCTCGGTTGACACAGGAGGCTATGTCCGTTAGTCTATCATTTTCTTTCTCAAATGGTACTATTATCAAAAAATCAGGGTATAGCTTGGTTATGCGTTTCCGGTTGAGGACGGCGGCCCTCGGCTGCCTGCATCAACGGGAGCATCTCAATGAAAGCAGCCCTCCGCTAGAAATTGGAGTTTTGAGGCAGAAGGCAGGAGGCAGAAGGCAGGAGGAAAGAGGAAGAAGGAAAGAGGAAGAAGGAAAGAGGAAGAAGGAAAGAGGAAGAAGGAAGGAGCTAGAAGGAAGGAGCTAGAAGGAAGGAGCTAGAAGAAGTTTTTTTACAAATATGAGATGCTCCCTGCATCAACATTTGTCTAATTAGGATTTTTCGTACCTAAAGCCGATAGTTTTTGGTCGTAGAGCTTGTCTAAAACGACCGGGCGCTGGCGGTAGCTGTGACCGGTGTTTTTGCAGCCGTTAGCAACGATTCCCAAGACGGAAGATCCAGAAATTTTTAATTCTTCTAAAACTTTGCTAACTTGCGATCGGTCTGTTTGCCCAATTTGGACGACCATAATCGTAGCGTCTGTGCGAGCTGCGATCAAGTGGGTGTCTGCCAAGCCTGCTACTGGCGGGCTGTCATAAATTACTAAGTCAAAAAATGCTTGAAATTGCTCCATTAGATACTGCATTTTTTTGGAAGAAAGAAGCTTGATCGGATCGGGGGGAATTTGGCCTGCGGTGAGTACGAACAAATTTTCTTGGTTCGGGGCTCGTTGAATCGCGTCGTTGAGGCTGAGATCCGTGGAGATGGCATCGCCCAGGCCACGCACGTTTGGGAGTCCTAACTTAGCGTGCAGTTGCGGGCAGCGCAAATCTGCATCTACTAACAATACTCGCTGTCCGACTGCTGCTGCTGTGGCTGCTAGGTGCAAAGCTACTGTAGATTTGCCGTCTCCGGCTAAGGCTGAGCCGACTAAGAGCGATCGAATTGCCGTGCCTTCACTCAGCAAGTGAATGTTCGTGTATAGCGATCGAAATGCTTCTAAAAATTGATAGTCCAAGTCGCTCAAAATACTTGGGCCCCTGCTCATCGAACCAGTATGTCTAGCTTCGGCTGGTTCGACTACTTCCACTTTCGAGTTCGATCGAGCCGATGTTAGTTTCCTCGGTCTAGCTGGCGGTCGGCGCTTGACTTTCTTGGTAAACGGAATCACCCCGAGTATTGGCAATCTTGTGGCCATTCTGAGTGATTCTGGAGTGTGGAACACAGTATTTAGTACCTCTACGAGCAAGCCGACTGCTATGCCAAGCAGACTGCTTAAAATTACTGCCAGCGCTAACTGTTTTCTGGTTTGTTTGACGGTAGCTGTTATAGGGTTGCCGAATTTGTCTAGCGGAATTTGCGGAGGATTTATCAGCACCCAGGGTATTTGCTCCTGAGCCGCATCAATCCGCAAGGCTTCTCGTTTTGCCAAGAAGTCCGACAAACTCTTAGTAACTACTTGCAGTTCCCGCTGTAAATTGTCGTATTGTCGGGTTGTAACTGAAAAGTTTCTAATTTTTTGGTTGAGAGCATTTTGCAAAGCGGTCATTTCGCGATCGCGCGCTTCAATTTCTTTGATTTGGGTCTCTAAATTTCCCATCACCACTTCTTTTGCTTGTTTAGTGGCGGTTAAAATCAGTTCTTCCCGACTTTTTCGCAGCGCTAAAATTGGCAAACTGTCTTCTCTGTACTGAGCTGATTTTAATGACAATTCCGAGTCTATTCTCTGAATTTGACCTAAGAGTCCGCCGTAAGCTTGTCCTTGGGTCATCAGCAGCCCCTGCGGATTATTTTCGTTGAGTAGTTTTTCATAGCTTTGGTAGAGGTTTCGCATCCCTTTTAGCTGAACTCTAATTTCTACTTGCTTGCCCCGAATGCTTTGAACTTGTTCAGACAGAGATCTTCCCTCTAGCTGGGGTTCAAACAAGTTGCTCTGCTGCCGCAGTCTTTGGACTTGCAATTGCAAAACTTCCACTCTTTCTCGGAGCTTGGGCATCTCCGCATCTATAAATTTAATACCTTGATTAATGCCCGTCAGCCGTTGCTGCAAGCTGTAGTCTAGATAAGCTTTTGAAATTTTATCCAATACGGTGTAAATTTTTTTTCGGTTTGAATCTTTGTAACGAACTTGTAAAATTTTTGTGCCTTGCTGTTTGCCATCTTTCGTGTAGCTGATGCGGTCGATCGACATTTTTGAGCTCAGTTCGCTATAGTTCATTTGGGGATACCAAGCCCGCAATTCCTCAATCACTGGCTGCATCAATTTGGGGCTACGCAAAATCCTAATTTGGGTTTCGTAGTCTAGTAGGCTAATTCCTTCTATATTAATTCTTGCTAAGTCGGCAGCTTGGGTGTTGTTTAATTGTTTGGATTGCAAACCTTCAGCCGTGGCTGGTTCTACCAACAAGGAAAAGGAGCCTTCATACTCGATCGTAATCTGTTTAGACGTGAGGACGATCGCTGTTCCTGCCAGGGCGCTCAAAGCAATTGTGGCTGCTGCCATGACGAGGAAGCGACGGCGCACGACGCCTAACAGCCAGGACAAGTCTAGCTTTTCTTCTTCTCTCTCCTCTACGAAGTGATCTCTGTAGTTGTGAGCAGATAACTCCGGCCGTTTGCCATTTGATTTGGGTGTGAAGGGTTGGTAATCTTGTCTGCTATCCATATTCAGCCTGGGTATTTTTAAGGTTGATATTTTTGAGGTTGATATTTTTGAAGCGGCCAGGTCGCGGCTGGGTAATCTTATTGTTTAGTTTATTCTAGCCTTTGCCAGGAATTATCCACCTCACCCGCCACCTTCTTACCTGAATAAAAATCGGAGAACGTTTATAAAATTTAACACTCCGGTAGCTGGCCCGACAGGTCCGATTACAGCGTTCATGCGATCGACAAAATCGACGAGACCCCTGCGAGATACGATAATCATGTCGTTGTTGCGAAGTTGAGGATTGGTTTCTTCGTTAATTCCTTGAGTTAAATTGACTTCGATCGTCCGTTTAGTAGCTGTACCGTCGTTATTGAGGCGGACTAGCTCAACTTTATCCCTTCTAGCTCTGGTATTCTCGTAGCCAAAAAATCCTCTGGAAACTAAAGCTTGATTCAGTGTGGCATTAGCTGGGAGCCTCAAGGGATCGAGGGATGTTCTGAGTTCTCCTACTACAAAAACGTTAATGCCAGTGGGAGCAAAGTTAGTGCTCGCGAGTACGCCAGCTTCAGCAGGGTTGACGATCGTAGCTTTGGGCACGACGATCGTGTCTCCCTCTTGGAGGATGGTATCTTGGGCGCCGTCGCCGGATTCTAGAAACTGCCACAGGTTGACTGGGATAATTTGTTCGCCTCTTCTGGTGACGCGCCGCACTTGGATTTGCCGGATGTCGGCATCCGAGGTGATGCCGCCAGCTAGCTGAATGGCCCGGATGACGGTGGGGAAACCTTCGCGGCTGAGGTCGTTTGTGGTGTTACCGCCGATCACGACGTAAGCCCCAGGGCGGGTGACTTGGCCAACGATTGAGATCGATCGAGGTTTTTCTGGGGGTGGTGAAAAGTTGGCTGTCGCAAATTGACGAGCTTCTGCTTGGTTGAAGTTGGCGACTGTGGGAATCACGATTGTGTCTCTGTCTTGCAAAATGATGTCTTGAGAGATGTCTCCTTCTTGCAAGAATTTCCACAGGTTGACGTTGAGCACTTGATCGGGGCCGTCTCGTTGGGGACGGCGGACGCGGATGTTGCGGATGTCGGCGACACCCGTGACGCCTTCTGCGAGTCTGATCGCTTGGGTGACGGTGGGGTACTGCACGCTGGGCGCGTCCCCCGGGCCTGGAGTCAGGGAGAGGATGAAGTTTCCGGGCCTGGTGACTTCTCCGATGACGCCGACGTTGAGGGGGCGGGCGGCGACGAGGCTGACTGTGACTATCGGGTCTTTGAGGACGCGGCGGTAGGCGTTGCGGATGATGTTGGTGGCTTCTACTAAGGTGCGGCCGCGGACGGAGACCAAGCCGATCAGGGGCAGGTTGACTGAACCGTCGGAAAGAACTTCGTAGCCGCGGCTGAGTTCGGGTACTTCGAGTATTTCTACTTGGATGCGATCGCCGCCGCCGAGTTTATAGCTTTCCGGCGATCTCGTAACGGGCGCAACGGTCTGGGCTTGCTCTGCGCCTAGCGGGATGGGAAGTTGTGCCGGGGTGCTTCTGGCGTCAGCGATGACAGTGGAAGCAAACAAGACAACACCCACAACCGACCGGGCTATCTGTCTTGGAAAATGGGTGTTAACCATACACCACCTAATTTTATTGACTATGATTTATATAAGTGTAGCCTTTTTAGTGCTCGGCAAAAAGCTCATTATTTTAAGCGATCGCCGAAAAAAGGATGCTGTATTTTTGCTTTCTCCCTAATTTCTGTCTTAGCGTGGTTGCGGGTTGACTGCTATATTTTATATCTATATAATTTGAGCTTGTTTGTGGTAAAGGAAAGCAATTATGACTCAACCAGTGTCTAAAGCGGCTATGCTGAAAGAGCTAATTTTAGGTAATTCTTTATTTATATGGATGCTAATGGCTATAATCGCCATCGCGACTTTGCTATTATTTCAATTTTCTAGTAACAAAAAAATGGCTTTGGCTTTAGAAAAAACTTTTGCTTATTTTTATATTTTCATCTCTCCCTCTCTCACACAACCTCCTTTTAATTACTTGCATCTTACTAATTTGCAAGATACATCTGGCAGTATTTTAAGTATGCTACCTTATTTTTTTTACCCGTGGATAGTATTAATTTTATTTTCTAGGATTAAAGCTTTTGGTAGCAAGTTTATAGATTTTTTGGCCAAAGTATTGATCGTGAATCCTTTCTTTTTACTTTACATATTACTGCCATCACTGTCTACATTATGGTCTCTAGTTCCTGACGTAACGCTAAGAGCAGGCCTAGCTTTTTCAGCATTTACTGCTTTCGGATTTTACTTGGCCGCGCAATATAAATGGCATGATCTATCTCGTTTTTGGCGGTGGGGATACACGGCACTGGGTTTGGCAAGTTTTATAATGAAACCACCGGGAGCAGGCGACTTTGTAGGCCTAACGCAAGCTAAAAATTCTCTCGGTGGAATCCTAGCTTTATGTACGGCATTTTGGTATTTGCATTATTTTCAAGGAGCTAAAACTCAGAAAGAACGCTGGATTTCTTTGGGAATGATGTTCTTTTCTTTTTACCTGGTGAGAGCTAATAAGTCGGGAGCGGCTCTAGTGATTACTATCATATTAATAATTGCAGTGTCATCACTAAACTTTCTAAAAAAATTAACTTTTCAGTGGGCATTTACTGCGATTATATGTTTCCTGGTGGCCAGCATAATTATGACGGTTTTCGTAGTAGATAACCTAGAGGAGATTATTGTAGGTGGGTTAGGCAAGGACTTGACTCTAACTGGGCGGACAGAATTCTGGCCGCAGTTAATAGCTGCGGCCAATCAGCGCCCCTGGTTTGGCTACGGATACGAGGGATTTTTTCAACAAGATAAGTTAGGCCCCGCTACTCCTGCTTATTTTATTTATACTACTAATGGATTTCAACCGAAAAATCCTCACAATGGCGCGCTCGGAATATTGTTAGCCTTCGGTTGGCCGGGATTAATCTTAATGATGACTTCCTTGCTGCTCAATTTAGCTTACGCAGTTCGGTATTTGAGTCGTAGCAAGCTGGAAGACGCGGGAATCCCTATTTGTTTTCTGGTGTCTATTATTATGAGCAACATCACAGAAACTCAGATCCTGGGAATCGGAAATGCTTGGCTGAGTTATGTAATGTTGACAGTTAGACTTGCCATAGACAATACTAGGAACAATTCCAACAGTAGCAGCAGCAACCCTCAAAGGCCTTCTGTAGCTCGCACTCTCGACTGAAGTAAAGTTCTTTGGGCGGATCGAAGATGTGCCAAGCTGTGCGATAATATCATCTGACGAGTCTGATTTTGCTCGATAGCCAAGCGTTCCACAACCGCCTTTATATTTTCTAAACACTGAAAATCGGCCTTGCTGGATTGAGGTATGATAGAGAGCGATCCAGAGTAACAAAAAACATCAACCGAGAATTAAAATCAATGGAATGTCCTGAATGTAAGCTGAAGGGGTGACATGAAAGCTAAGACGTAGACCTAAAGGGGTGATAACCCGCCCAAAACCCTGACGACTGGGCAAAGATTCAGCCGAGTTATGGTAAAAAAAGATAGGCAGCAAAATGGTTACACACTTGCCTATCCCAAAAATAAATGTTACCCACATTTTACCTTGCCTCACTTGCAAAAACAACTGACGCACTTGCAAAATCGGGATGCTCCCCATTTAGACCTTGTAAATCTTCATGTAAATGGTAAGCAGCCCTCGCCGCTCCACCACTAATATCCGATGTATTAATCACTAATACTTTCATAATTAATTAAGCATCTAAATAGGTTATTGGGTGACAGTGAAATCCTTGCAGTGTAAGCGTCCTCGCTTGCTAAAATATACAGTTTAAATGCGTAACAGGTTAGCTAATAATTATTGACCGTCGCTAAAAATTGCTTTTTCCACTCATTAATGGCTGTTAAAGGGATTTTTACTAAAGTTTCTTCTTTAGCATTAATCCAATTAGCCACACTGTTTAAATCATCTCTTTGTACGACTGGCAAATTAGTATCTTTGGAAATTTCTGTAGCGCGATTATCAACTGACAGAATTAAAGTTCTCCTTTTATATTGTAAAGCCCTAATCCCAGCGTGTAATCGTGTCCCTACATAATCAACCGGATACTGAGACAAAGCCATATCTAAAGCTGATAAGCTAGGATTAAGATAAATTGCTCCCTCGCCACATATATCTTTCATGTGCTGATAATCTTTGGGCTGTTGCGTCCAGTAATAAATTAACTTATATTCCTGTTTCAGTAATTCCACTAACTGCTTATCTAAACTAGGATTTTGATTATACTCAGTAAAAGTAACTAATACTGACTCTGCTTTACCTTGAGGAATTTGGACACAATGTTCCTCTGTTAATTTCCACATAGTAGGACAAGCAGTATTAATTACATTATTAATCCCGATCGATTTTAGCTGTTTTTCTGTGTAACTGTCTCTGACTGAGTGCAGATATTTTTTACTTAATAGCCGTTCATACAAAAATTTAGTATATAAATTAGGCTGATTTTGGTATTGCCACCATCCCACACCCATTAGCGTAATATCTGTAATAAATAGAGAGTCCATTAAACTGACCTTCCATTGATTATATGAGTTCATGTTAGAGGACAATAAATTAGTCCCACCGACAAAAATTAAACTGCTTTTACTCATCAAGCGGTAAGAATCGCTCGATATGACATCATGGGTAGGAAAATTAATAAATAGTCGATCGGGAAACATCTCATATAAAATGCTATTCACTGCATCCATAATGATCTGGTCTCCTAAATTAGAGCTACAGATTGAGGTATCCAAGACTGAGATAGTTTTCATAGCCTATTTTTCATTAAGTTGAGTAAGTTGACAGGGACATTTCGTATCATTTCATTGGGATTGGCAAAAATCATTTTAACCAGAGTTTATCGGGAATTTTTTTTAAGTGTTTGATCACCTTATTAATCAAACTTTCATGGCTGATAAATAATTTTTCAAACATTAATCGATCGTACTCTCGATCCACCATCAGATTATCATTGATTTCAAGAGGAAATCTTAAATCTAATTGTTTCATTTCTGCTATTTCCTTATTGACAGTTCCAGTATGAGTAGCCGCTAACCCAAAACCTAAATTAGCCACCAAATTGACACAAGGCACGATCGACAAGCCCCCTTCAGCCAAGCGAGCAAAACTCCATTGAAAATCCCACGTATCTACCTTACCCTGAAAAGTATTTTCCAAATCCCGCGCTCTAATTTTATACTGAGCCTCATCAGCCAGTATAGCTTTAATTTTTGCTTTCACGTCAGGATTGATCCAAGCCTGCATATTAATATCATAAAATTGCCAGGCCCTCTGCCAAGAAGCCCAGCCCCAAATACCTCCATAATAAGAAAAATGATAATTTTGCCGATCGGATTTCCATTCCTCCAAATAATTAGTCCCACTAATCATCATTACCCTAGGTTCATGTCTATATAAATCCAGCATTTCTTCACAAAATTGAAAAAAAGATGGATTTGGCAAGCAATCATCTTCGACAATAATTGCTTCTTCTACTGTATTAAATACCCAATCTAACCCACTAGCTACCCTGTGCTTACAGCCCATATTAGCCTCAGCATAATTTTTATAAACTTGACAATCCCAGTCCACTTTTTCAATTATGGCCCTTACCTCAGCACATTTTTCAGCTTCCTCTGGCTTGTCAAAGCGTGGTCCATCAACCACGAGTAGAAGTTTAGGCGGTTTAACTTCCCGAATCGCTGCAAATACCCTCTCTGTTGTATGAGGGCGATTAAATCCAAAAAAAGCCACAGGTGTTTTCATATATTAAACTCCAACTTATCATCCTTTTTGCTTTCGCTACGTCTAGACTGCTTGCTCAACATTTACCAAGTTTGGCTCTGAGTAGTTCAGTTCTGCCTTTTAATCCTGCTTTAGCATAGTGGATCATACCCAGTAAACTAGGGATTATGCTTTCACCTTTGCATTTGTAGGGATAGGAGTTGGGTTAAACCACACCTACCAATCTCCTCAGTTGTTCTAGCAAATGAGCTAAACTAACCTAAATGAGTAATAATACTCGTTTAGGTTAAACGAATCGTATGGTATTTGAAATTTTAGAATACATAGTGGGAAAAGTTGTAGCTAGGGTGATTGGTGTAAATGCTGCATAAGTGCTAGTCTTATGATAGACTATAAAGCATTACTACTCTAGCTAGATTGCAAAAAGTTCAAAAAGTGTATTTTTATTTGGTAATAATTTAAGATTGCCGATGTTAGACAAGTTGGCTGGTATAGGTCAAAAGCTTGGTCCGGGTCTGCGCCAGGTACTAAGCAACATAGCTTGGCTGTTCACTGACCAAATATTGCAGATGGGTCTAGGTCTGTTTGTAGGCCTTTGGGTGGCTCGCTATCTTGGTCCGACACAATTTGGATTGCTCAACTACGCGATCGCCTTTGTGTCGCTGTTTAGTTCGGTGGCAACGATGGGGTTGGGTACTCTGGTAGTGAGGAATATCGCTCGCGACCCAGAATGCAAAAATGAGACCCTGGGAACTGCCTTCGGAATGCAATTTACTGGTGGCTGCATCACTTTGTTGTTAACTGTCACGGTGATTGGGCTACTCAAGCCCAACGACACTCTGACTCGGTGGCTGGTAGGTATCATCGCTGCGGGAACTATCTTTAATGCTTTTGAAGCAATCAATTTTTGGTTTCAGTCCCAAATCCAGTCAAAATATACAGTGTTGGCTAAAAATTCGGTATGTTTTTTAGTTGCTGCTGTCAGGATTGGGTTAGTAACAATTAAAGCCCCCCTGCTTGCCTTCGCCTGGGTTCGATTGACAGAGGTGGCATTGGTAGGAATAGCTTATATATATTTTTATAAGCTTACGGGGAATAAAATTAAGGAGTGGCATTTTAGTTGGGAACGGTGTAAGGAACTGCTATCGGAGAGTTGGCCGATAATTTTGTCGGGATTTGCAGTTTATGTGTACTCAAAAACCGATCAGATAATGCTCGGTGCGATGAATAAAAATGCCGAACTGGGCTATTATGCTGCCGCTGTTAAAATTTCGGAAATCTGCGATTTCTTGCCGATGATCGTATCCAGCTCTATTTTTCCCAAATTAGCAAATTTGAGAAAGACAAATTATGAAGAATATCTAAATAAATTTCAAATTTACTCGGATATTATGATATTTTTATGGTTGGGAGTTGCCATACCGATATCATTACTTTCTCCCTGGATAGTGCATCTACTTTACGGTGAAAAATATGCACAGTCAGCAGCGGTGCTTGGAATCTATGTTTGGGCCCAATTTGGCAGTAACTTTGGAGTAGCACGGAGCACATATCTGAACATAGAAGGTCAGTTGCGCTACGGTCTTTACTTGACTGTAGTCGGATCTATTTTAAATGTAGGGTTGAACTTTTTGCTGATTCCTAAGTATGGAGCTTTTGGAGCAACGGCGGCTACTCTGATAACTTATTTTTACGTGATTATATTAGTCAATTTCTTGATTAAGGAATTGCGGCCTTTTGGCAATTTCATCGGGCGCTCCCTTAACTTATACAAGGCAGCTTGTAGAATCAGAGGATTAGTAAAGTGATTCAAATTAAACCGAAAATCGAACAGCGATCGAATTGCCCCTATTGCGACACGGAACTCAAGGCAAAAAAAATTTTGTGGCAAGGGATACATATTGTTTTGGACTGTAAGTGCGCGGAATGTGGTAGCGAAATAATCGACGAGTTGAGAGTAGGTCATGGAGTCAGAAACTCTGTCCAAGTTGATACAAACAAAGGTGAAGTTTTTGCCAAAGTTGCTAACACAAAAGAATGGCTAGGCAAACCATTACTCAATTCACTCCAAAATCCTCAACCAGAAAAACTTGAGATTGTAAAAGAGATTTTTAAACCCTGCAAGCGGGTAATTATCTTAAACTGTATCGATCATCTTTATGGTCATTCCCTGCTGAAGTTGCTAAATGCACAAAGGCACTTAGAATGCAACTCTGACTGCGGGTTAGTGGTGATAGTTCCTAAGTTTCTAAGGTGGATGGTCCCCGATGAAGTTGCAGAAGTCTGGACAGTACCTATTTCTTTAAAAAATGGTCAAACTTACTATCCCAGCTTCGCCGAGTTTGTGGAGGAAGAAACTAAACGCTTTGATGAAATTTATGTCAGCGAAGCCCATTCTCATCCTAGCCAGTTTGACATCACGCGGTTTACTAGAGTTCCCAAACACAAATTTGATGAACCAGAAACAAAAATTACTTTTATTTGGCGGGAAGATCGTTTATTAGTTAACAGTGGGCTGTTCCGAGTTCTGAAAAAGCTAAATCAACGAGAAAGGGCATTGCCCTTGCAAAATTTAAAAATTCAGCAGTTATTTCATAAAATCCGGTTGCAAGTACCAGAAGCAAAATTTGCAGTAGCTGGTTTGGGGACAAAAACTAAGTTTCCAGAATGGATAGAAGATTACAGAGTAGATAGTTTTAATGAAGAAATAGAAAAGGAAATATGCCGTGTTTATTCACAAAGCCGCTTAGTAATTGGTCTTCACGGCTCTAATATGTTGTTACCTTCGGCTCATGCTGGTATGACAATTGATTTGATAGATGAGCGTTGGGGGAACTTTGCCCAAGATATTTTATACCAAGAAAGCGACCCTAGAATGGCTAGTTTTCGCTATAGATTTTTGCCCTATCAGACTAGCAATGATACACTGGCATACATAGCGGCTGTAATGCTTCAGAAGTGGTTTAATTTTAAATCCGAGATGACTGCTGATATTGTTAATTCAGATGTTGAAGACTACTATAAAAATTAGAGTCGCAGAAATGTTCAATTACCAAATCCAAACACCCGTCGCTTTTATCATTTTCAAACGCCCAGATACAACGGCTAGAGTATTTGAGGCAATTCGTCAGGCCAAACCTCCCAAATTGCTAGTAATTGCTGACGGGCCACGTCCAGATAGGCCTGGAGAAGATCGAGAATGTGCTGCCGCTAGAGCTATTATTGACCAAGTAGATTGGGACTGCGAAGTTTTGAAGAATTACGCAGACGTAAATCTCGGTTGTCGCCTGCGGGTTTCTAGTGGTATGAATTGGGTGTTTGATAAAGTTGAAGAGGCAATTATTCTTGAGGATGACTGTCTCCCTCATCCTACTTTTTTCCGCTTCGCTGAAGAATTGCTGGATCGTTACCGAGACGATCGGCGGATGCTGTCAATTTCTGGTCAAAATGTTCAATTGGGGCGGAAAAGAACTGATTATAGTTACTACTTTTCTGTCTACAATCACTGCTGGAGTTGGGCGAGTTGGAGGCGAGCTTGGCAGCACTATGATTTAGATATGAACCTGTGGCCAGAAATTCGCGATGGTAATTTTTTGATGGATGTACTGGGAGACTCCCATACTGCAAAAGTTTGGACAAATACTTTTCAGCGTTGTTATGAAAAAAAATTACAGAGTTGGGCTTTTCAGTGGACATTTGCTAGTTTTATTCAAAATGGTATGAATATTCTTGCCAATGTCAATTTAGCTTCTAATATCGGACATGGTGTA
The DNA here is from genome assembly GCF_036700405.1 of Microcoleus sp. T3_D1. NCBI lineage: Bacteria > Bacillati > Cyanobacteriota > Cyanophyceae > Oscillatoriales > Microcoleaceae > Microcoleus > Microcoleus sp. T3_D1. The sequence continues at coordinate 119,867 of NZ_JAUBOV010000005.1, read as the reverse complement.
GGGGGAACTAATACGGAGGATGTCAACAGTCCTTATAGTAATATGCCTGTAGAAGCTATAACATTTCCGATGAAACACCCAGCCTTTGCCATTCGGGATGTGCAAGCAGATAATTTTACTGAAAACACTTTATATGATTACGAGCCACCATTGCTAAGGAAGGTGCAAAAAAAAGTTAATAAACTTTTGAAAAACTCAGGCAAAGTCAGCTAGAAATTTAGAGGAGAGGCAGGGGAAATGAAGGTTGTACTTATCAATAGTTCTGATAGTGAAGGGGGGGCTGCCCGCGCCGCTTATCGACTGCACCAAGGTTTCCAGGGGATTGGTGTGTCTTCGCAAATGCTGGTAAAAAATAAGAGTAGTGGCGATCGCACTGTAATTTCGTCACAGAATAGTATTGCGAATAAGTTGGACAAGATTATTTCAACTTTATCTAATGCACCATTGCGGCTCTACCCTAAGAGAAACCCCGTTATATTTTCTACAGAACTGCTGCCAGATGCTCTATCGAATCGACTGGATAAACTCGCTCCTGATATTATTAATTTACACTGGGTTTGTGGGGGGTATTTACAAGTAGAAACTATTCCCAATTTTAAGCAGCCCTTAGTTTGGACGCTGCATGATATGTGGCCTTTTACAGGCGGCTGTCACTATAGTGAAGATTGCAATCGCTACGCTCAATCTTGTGGTAGTTGTCCGCAACTTCACAGTAATAAAGATTCGGATCTGTCGCGGTGGGTGTGGCAGCGGAAAGCTAAAGCTTGGGCTCAGCTTAACCTAACTTTGGTTAGCCCTAGTGTTTGGTTAGCGAAATGCGCTCATTCTAGTTCTTTATTCAAAGATTTTCGAGTGGAAATAATTCCTAATGGCATCAATACTCAAAAGTACAAACCCATAAATCGTCACTGGGCGCGAGAAATCCTGAATTTACCTCAAGATAAACAAATTGTACTCTTTGGAGGTGCAGGTGGAACGGGCGATCGCTGGAAAGGATTTAACTTGCTCGTACCCGCTTTACAAAGCCTCAGTAAATCAGGCTGGAAAGATCGGATAGAGTTGCTGGTTTTTGGATCTTCTCAACCGGAAAATCCCATTGAACTTGGTTTTAAAACTCACTATTTGGGGAAACTCGCAGATGATATTTCCCTAGCAACGGTTTATGCAGCCGCCGATATTTTTGTCGCCCCTTCCGTGATAGATAACTTGCCAAATACAGTCATGGAAGCCCATGCTTGCGGCATCCCCAGTGTCGCATTTAATATTGGGGGACTGCCCGATCTGATCGAACACTGCTCCAATGGCTATTTAGCTAAACCTTATGAAACAGAAGACTTAGCGCGAGGAATTGCTTGGGTTTTAGAAGATCCCAATCGGCACCAAAAACTTTGTATTCGCGCCCGCCAGAAAGTGGAACAAGAATTTACTTTAGACATACAAGCAAATCGCTATTTGTCTGTTTTTAACGATCTTGTGCCCAATCCAAAGTAAAAATCTGATTTTACGTAGTAAATTTTACCGGGCTATCGCTATAACCCGCACAATTGGGAACAATGAACCGTACTAAAATCGCCGCCCTTTTAACTTGCTTCAACCGCAAACAGAAAACATTAGCTTGCTTAGAGGCTCTTTTTAAGCAGGCACTTCCAGGCGAGGTTGATATTTTAGCCTATCTAGTCGATGATGCCAGTACCGATGGCACCAGTGATGCAGTTCGTCAAATCTATCCTCAAGTCAATATTTTTTCCGGCGATGGGAACTTATTTTGGAACGGGGGAATGCGTGGGGCTTTCAGCGAAGCAATGAAAGATGATCCCGACTACTACCTATGGTTAAATGATGACACTCTTATTTATCCCGAAACAGTAAGTGTATTGCTAGAAACCACTCAAAAATTATCAGAAAAAGGAGAAGCTAAAGCGATCGTTGGCGGTTCTACCTGCGACCCCGAAACGGGTCAAACAACATACGGCGGTCTTGTGCGAAATAACCCTTTGCACCCCTTCCGATATGGTATCCTAGAACCAACAAAAGAGCCTCAGATGTGCGATACTATTCACGGCAACTGCGTATTAATTCCCCGCAGTGTTGTGCAAATGGTCGGCAACCTCGATCCGGCTTTTGTCCATTATATTGGCGATTGGGATTATGGTTTACGAGCCAGACAGAAAGGATGTACAGTTTGGATTGCTCCTGGCTATTTAGGCAGTTGTTCTCTCAACCCCCAGGTGACTAAAACGGCTGCTGAGAATTTAAGTGAAGGATTGGATAAAATGAGCCAACCGAAAGGTTTATCCTTCAAAGATACTACCCTGCAACCGGCTCAAGAGTGGAAAGTATTTACTCAGCGGCATGGTGGCTGGTTGTGGCCAATTTATTGGCTGCTACCTTATCGCAGATTAGTTTGGCTTTCAGTGTTGAGTAAACTGGGATTGACTAAAAACAAAACTCAAGGTGAATAGGATGGTTGATAGAAATGAACTCCGCATTGCTTGGCTTGTCCCGGAAGTGGGACTGGGAGCCTACTGGCAGCCGGTTTTGAGAGAATTTACGAAGGTTTTTAAGAATACTGTATTTTATACTGGTGGGGTTTGGCCGGGATTCGATCCAAAAATGCCGGGTTCGTCGGTAATTCAGTTAGTAGGAAAGACCAGTTTTGTGGAGACGACAAAGATAGATACAGGCTACGATCGCGGCTTTATCGTAGTATCACCTAGTATTATCGGCTATCTGCTCGAATTTCGTCCTCAAGTCGTATTTCCCCAAGCTTTCTCTTTGTGGACTGTGATTGTAGCGCTTTTAAAACCGCTGATGCGGTGGAAAATTGCGATTATTTATGATGGTAGTTCCCCCAATACAGATTTTCGAGATTCCAGTTTTCGGACATTTGTTCGCCGGATACTTGTGCGGTTTGCTGATGCTTTTGTTTCTAATAGTAATGCGGGTAAGCAATATCTGATAGAAGTGCTTAATGTACCGGAGTATAAAATTTTTACCCGAACCTATCTGGTGCCAGATGCAGGAGCTTTAATGAAACGGCTGGAGGGCACTGAGTCGCCGAATTTGGAGTTGAAACGCCCAATGTTTCTGTATGTGGGGCGGATCACATCAAGAAAGGGAATTAAGACGCTTTTAGAAGCTTGCGCTATTCTTAAAAGTCAAGGTTATGTTGATTATTCGCTGTTGATTGTTGGCAAGGGAGATCAGCGGGAAGAACTGGAAAATTTTATTAAAGAGCGCAATTTTGAAGATCAGGTAACTTGGGCCGGATGGGTGGAATATGGAAGTTTGGGTTCTTACTTTCAGCAAGCTGATGTTTTTGTATTTCCTACTTTTGAAGATGTCTGGGGAATGGTGGTACCGGAGGCGATGGTTTTTGCCAAACCTATAGTATGCTCAAATGGTGCGGCTGCTTGTGAGTTGATTGCTGAAGGGGAAAATGGTTATATTTTCGATCCTCACGATCCCTCATGTTTAGCTGAAGCGATGCGGCGCTTTCTGGACAATCCAGATTTGATTAAGTCAATGGGAGAGCGCTCACGCGAACTAATTGCTCAAAAAACTCCCGAAACAGCCGCCCAAGCTTATGTCGAAGTAACATCCTTTTTAACGGTTAGTGGTTAGTGGTTAAGCTGTTGTGGATAGTAGCTAAAAATATCGTTTTTAAGTAAAAAAATAACTACTAACAACAAATTAACTGCTTACGACTAATTACTAACAACGAACCACTAACCACTACCAATTGCCGATGAAAATTCTTTTATCTGCCTTTGCCTGCGAACCCGGACAAGGATCTGAGGAAGGAGTGGGCTGGAATGCGGTGGTAGAAGCCGCCAAGCATCAAGAAGTTTGGGTACTAACTCGCACCTTTTACCGTAGCGCTATTGAAGCCTTCCTCGCCACGTACCCGAACCCTAACCTGCACTTTGTCTACATTGAGCCTTTCGGCTGGAGCGAAAACTTTAAAGGTAGACAGGGAGGGCTGCAATTGCACTATTACCTGTGGCAAATTTTGGCTTATTTAGAGGCGCGCAAGCTCCACCGCCAAATTAATTTCGACATCGCCCGCCACGTCACCTACGTTAAATTTTGGTCGCCTAGCTTCATCTCGCTGCTGCCAATTCCTTTTATTTGGGGGCCTGTGGGCGGTGGCGAAGCAGCCCCTAAACCTTTTTGGGCTGATTTTAGCTCTAAAGCAAAACTTTACGAAACGGCGCGAGATTGGGGACAGCGCCTGGGTGAGAGAGATCCCTTTGCCAGGATGACGGCTAGGCGAAGTGTCTTAGCTTTTGCGACAACGGAGGACACGGCGAAACGGGTGCGGGCGATGGGTGCTAAAAAGGTGCAGGTGCTTTCGGAGGCGTGTCTGTCGAAGGAAGAGATGGCGAGGCTGGGAGAGTGCCAGATGCCAGGGCTTTCCCCGATCAGGTTCATCAGTATGGGGCGGCTGCTGCACTGGAAGGGCTATCACCTTGCGGTGCGGGCCTTTGCCCAAGCTAACTTGCCGAATGCCGAATATTGGCTGCTGGGGGATGGCCCGGAACGCCATCGCCTTCAGTCTCTAGCGGAAGAATTGGGTATTGCTTCTCAAGTTAAGTTGTGGGGGAGGCTGCCACGCGAGGAAACTTTGGCTAAGCTAGGGGAGTCTCATGTACTTATTCACCCTAGCTTGCACGATTCAGGTGGCTGGACTTGCTTGGAGGGGATGGCGGCGGGGCGTCCCATCATCTGCTTGGATTTGGGAGGGCCTGCTACTCAAGTGACGGCGCAAACGGGGGTAAAAGTACCTGGTTACAATCCAGAACAGGCCGTGCAGGGTCTAGCTGAGGCGATCGCTAATTTAGCCGGCGATGCCGAGTTGCGATCGCGCTTGGGTGAAGCAGGTCGCACTCACGTCCGGGAAGTATATGATTGGGATGTTAAAGGCGAATTCTTTGCTCAATTGTGCGAAGATATAGTCTATCGAAAATCAGGATAACTTCTGATGGGTTCGATCGGGCAAAACACAAAAAACTATATTTTTTCAGGCGGTGAAACGTGGGCGTTGCAATCATTACTGGCTCGGCGGGATTAATTGGCTCTGAGGCGTGTAAGTTCTTTGCCAAACAAGGCTTAGATATAGTGGGCATCGACAATAATATGCGCCAGTTCTTTTTTGGTGCTGATGGTTCTACAAACTGGAACCGCCAACTGCTCGAAAAGTCTTTGGGTACCAAGTATTATCACTTAGATGTGGACATTCGCGACTATGAAGCGATTACCAATATCTTTCAGCGGTACGGCGAGTCGATCGAATTAGTAATTCACACAGCAGCCCAGCCCAGCCATGATTGGGCTTCCCGTGCTCCGAAAATAGACTTTACCGTCAATGCCAACGGCACTCTCAATCTTCTAGAAGTAACTCGCTTGTACTGTCCTAAAGCGGTTTTCATTTTCACTTCTACCAATAAAGTATACGGCGATACGCCTAACAGTTTGCCTTTAATTGAATTAGAACACAGGTGGGAAATTGCACCCGGCCATACTTACGAAACCGGCATTCGGGAAGATATGTCAATCGATCAGTGCCTGCACAGTTTGTTTGGTGCTTCTAAGGTAGCTGCTGACGTTTTAGTCCAAGAATACGGTCGATATTTTAATATGAACACCGCTTGTTTTCGCGGCGGCTGTTTGACGGGTCCCAATCACTCTGGAGCTCAATTGCACGGCTTTCTCGCCTACTTGATGAAGTGTGCTGTCACGGGAACTCCTTACACGGTGTTTGGCTACAAAGGCAAGCAAGTTCGCGATAACATTCATAGCGCTGATTTAATTTCGGCATTTTATGAATTTTATAAAGCTCCCCAAAGCGCCCAAGTTTATAATACAGGAGGAGGCAGGTACAGCAATTGTTCGATGTTAGAAGCTATCCAGATGTGCGAGGCAATTGCAGAACGCAAGTTTAATTGGACTTATGCTGAAGGGAATCGCATAGGCGATCACATTTGGTGGATTAGCGACAATTCCAAATTTTCCAGTCACTATCCCAACTGGAAAATGAAATATAACGTTAAACAAATCCTACAGGAGATTTATGAATGTAACCGCGATCGTTGGCTGAAAGAGGATTCTAATGATTGAGCGGGGCCAAAAGAATGTGCTGGGAATTGCGGTAAACGATTGAAGAATACAAGGTTAAACAAATCTTAGGGGAGATTTTATGAGTGTAACCGCGAGCGTTGACTTAAAGAGGTGCTCCATGATTGATAAAGGGAAAAAGAATGTACTGGGCATATTAGTAAATGCCGTTAATTATGAAGCGGCTGTTAGCAAAATTATTGCGGCAGCCAGCGCCGGAAAACCAATGTCAGTTTCTGCTCTCGCGGTTCACGGGGTAATGACTGGGGTTCTCGACAGCACTCATCGTTATCGGATTAATCACATTGACTTAGTATTGCCAGACGGACAGCCGGTCAGGTGGGCGTTAAATTGGCTCTACCATACGGAATTGCCCGATCGAGTTTGCGGGCCGAATGCGATGTTACAAATTTGCGAACGTGCGGCAGAAGAGGGATTACCTATCTATTTGTACGGATCTCAAGCTTCTGTACTGGAAGCTTTATCTCGCAATCTCTGCCAGCGTTTTCCCAAGTTAATTATTGCTGGATCTCAGCCTTCTAAATTTAGGCACGTTTCGCCCGAAGAGAAACAAGAAATTGCACAGCAAATTCGCAACAGCGGTGCAGCAATTACTTTTGTCGGTTTGGGGTGTCCCCGGCAAGAAGTCTGGGCTTACGAATACCGGGACGACTTATCAATGCCGCTGATTGCTGTAGGTGCTGCTTACGATTTTCATGCGGGTAATTTGGCTAAATCTCCTGACTTTTTATCTAAAATAGGTTTGGAATGGCTGTTTCGGATGATGAAGGAACCTCGGCGCCTTTGGCAGCGGTATGTTTTTTTGAATCCGCTTTATATCTGGCTGTTTTTGCTACAAGCTTTGAAAATCAAACAGTTCGACCCCACAGACGCCACGCCACCTGTAGAAGAAGTATTATATGGTTGAAATTTAAAAGTTTCTTGTGAATTATCGGTGCTCACAAGAAAAAATTTAAAAAGCAAACACATCGTAATATCAAATCCGTTAGCATCGGAATAGTAAATTCGACTTCACGGCGTTCACGGCGTTCACGCCGTTCACGGCGTTCACGCCGTCAACAGTCAACAGTCAACAGTCAACAGTCAACATCATATATGAGTATAACCGGAAATGATATAACTAATCTTTTTGAGGTGCAACTACGATCGCATATTCAAGAAAACTGATATCAAATCCGGTGGCATCGGAATTATAGTGGGAGCTTAAGAGCTCGCGATTTGGGTAGCGAGATATTAAGCTCCCACTGACACGATCCGAATATATTATTCCGATGCCACCGGAAACGATATTACGCCCGAAAACAATTTTTACCTTATCTATGTGGTAAGCTCCCGACTGCACACATTACATACAAAGTTTCTGCGTCAGTCTCGATCGAGTCAGGTGGATTTCTGGGTCAATAGCCGCATTTTGTTTGAGCGAACTCCTGGCATTGGGGATTATCGCAGGGGATCGCAAAAGTATTGTGACTGTCTAACCAAACTGGATACAAAACCAAAAGTTTATTGCCCTTACCTCGCTCTTGCTATGGCTTTTGGGCTACAATCCGGATCGAATCGTACTTGTTTTCATCAGCCGCAAAAATTGTTTTCAGCAGTAGATTCCAAGCTTGGGCCTTACTGTTTTCTTTGGGCTTTACCATCCGAGGGGATTCCATTGAATCGAACACACTCAAAATTTTTCTTTCATCATCGATCCAACTGTTGGCAAATTGGCGATAGTAGCCATTAAACTCAGTAGAAATTATCTCAAATCCCGCTTTTTCACAGATAGCGCGGAAGCTCTGCGGTGTGAAGAAATACAAATGCCTTGGTACATCTAGATGCATCCATGCAATCCCTGATGACTTCAGCCCAATACAAGAGTTATTTGGTACTTCCATTACCAATTTGCCGCCATCCACGAGCAACTGCATGGCATTGCGGAGTGCAAGTAAAGGATCTCTGGTATGTTCGAGTACGTGGTTCATCACAATCATGTCGTACTGTGTAGACGTGACTTCCGGGGGCAAAGATTCAGCAGTACCATAAAATACATCAAGACCTCGCTGCTCGGCCAAAACCAAAGCTTGTCGATCGGGTTCTACGCCCCAGACTTTGTGACCATCTGCTTGCAGTTCTTGCAGCATTTGGCCGTTGGCGCAACCGATTTCTAATATCGAGCAGGAAGCAGTCGCGAACTGTTGCTTCCACCATTGACTTGTGACATCTACTCCGCGATCGAAACGCCAAGCTAGATGCGTGCGTAATTTATCCCAGAAGGAAATAGAAGAGGAAGACTCGGAACCTGTAGAGTCTGTATGATGAGTATAATAGTCGTCAATCTCGTAGAAACTGGCGATTTTGTTGACTTCGGGTAAAGGATGAATGCATCCAAGTTGTGACTTTTCGCACCAGTACAATTGAAAGGATTCTTTGTTTGCAGGTCTGCGCCAATCACCGGGTATCAATAGCCACGGTTTCATACTCTGTCCCGATATCGGACAGACGACGGTAGGACTTAAGCAATTTTGACTTGGCATTTTAGTTTTCATTATTTAGGTACTTGATGTACTAATAACCACTGATGTTGGATTTCAAATCAGGAAATAAATTATGTGCCAGTGACAATTGCCGAATCTGAAATACAGCGGATGACTGCCCCAAAATTATTAGGTTTCGGAAACAGGATTGCTGCGGCGTGGTTTTCAGCTTACATCGAACTTTAAGCTAACGCATTTAACTTGCTTTGTCACGTGTGATAAAAAACTACACATTCCGCGATCGGGCTGTGAGTAAGTTTTCCTATATTTAGGAATTCAGCAATAATTAAAGTATAAATTAAGTTATAAAACTGGGTAGCGATGTCGGCTGCGATCGATATAAATAAAAGCTTGATCGCCTTTGTGCCTAAATAATATTGCTGATTTTGTTGCAAAAGCGAAGTATAAAATTTGCGATTTCATATATATCGGTGGACGCAAATGTTGCGTTCGCTATTGTTCCTTGAAGTAAAAATTTAGCTCCCAGTTGAGTTGGGAAACCAAACTTTTCTTTAATCTTCAGCACAAGAGGTGATTGACAAGCACTGATTTTTATGTGTAGGTCGCGAAGGTCTCCTATCGATCGGCGTAAGCCCCGATCCGTTCTTTGATAAACCGGATATAAAAATGCCTGAAAGTAGACTTAATCACCCGCGGCATACCAAAGTCTATTGGCATCATGCTTTCCGGCAACTTCCAATCCAAAACCTTGAGATTTTCCGGCTGCAAAAGCGGAAAATCAATCGCCTCCAAATTCGAGCAAAGTCCCAATCTCATGGCCGCAGCTACAGTGGGAACCGCCGCCGGATCGGCATTAATAATTTCAACTAAAGTTCTGTCCAAAGCAAACACATCATCAGAGGCTGCCAAAATTCCCAAAAACTTAGGTTCGCCGCCGCTTGGCCCGTTACCTTCGTGACCGATAATGCCATCCAAAATCGTCAAATTTGGGTTAATTGCCCTGGCCGTTTCTACTAGCATTTCACCGAATCTGGCGCTATCTTTGCCAGCTTCCATGTGCCACCAAGCCTTCATTTTACCGGGGACGCAGCCGAACAAATTTTTCACGCCCATTGTCACCGTTAATTGAACGTGAGATTTGAGTTTGGGCAAATTAATCACTACATCGGCTTCCATTGCTTCTTTGCAAATTCGCAGATGATTGAAATCTTCGCTGACAGTTTCGTAGCGTTTTCCTTGAAACTCAACTACTGGCAAATTCAGTTCTTGCAACAGCGGCAAATAACCGTTGGCTTTGGCTACACCCATCGCGCTGCCAAAAGCTGGACTATCGCCTAAAAATGGTTTTCCTCCCGCTTCAATGACCATTTTAGCCACACAGTAAACCAATTCCGGGCGGGTGACGCATTCTTTTGTAGGGCGAGAACCGGTAAGGAGATTGGGTTTGAGTAAAACCCGATCGCCCGATTTGACAAAAGCCGAGATTCCGCCCAAGGGTGCGAGCAAACTTTCTAAAGATGCTTGCAAGATTGGGCGATCGTAGGAATTGGCCTGAATTAAACTAACAGCAGACATAATTATGAATTAATTTGTAATTGGTTATCGATCGGGAATAATCTCAGTGTAACACAGGCACGGAACACCATAAGCAGGGTGATCTGCGCCTGCGTTACCAAGAATAATCTCAATACAAATGAACCCTAACTATTCGTTGGCAATCTACCAACTGCCGCCCGCTGCATGGTACTAACTCGCAGCGAGTTAGAGAATATTCCTTGACCTTGCAGTTCAGGGATAGCAGGTTTTACTTCTACTTTTACCACTCTGGCTGTGCAGATAAAAACCGTTTGATCGGCTAAATGGAAAGTCAACCAAGGTTGATTTAATAAATGCAGCACTTCCTCTTGGAATTCTTGTGCAGGCATCGGAATAGTGAAAGTTTCAGCCTGACCTTCCACATAATGAAATGTCACTTGAGTTGTGTTCTCTTTATCTTGAGTTAATTTGGCAAAAGAACCTGCGCGCATAAATTTTGCTCCCCAACTTTAGACTATAAAAAAAATTCAGAATTAAATGTAAAAAAAATGAATTCTGAATTGTTTAACTTTCACCTGTGACAGCGATCGGGCAGAACTCAGAAGGCAGAAGGCAGAATTAAATCGAGTTCAGCCTTCTAGTTTCTAGCTGATTCGGGCGAGATCCTATACGTTAGCAGAAGATGTTGGCATCGCACTCATTTTCTCTAAATCTAGAACTTTTGCCAAGTCTTCTGCACTCATTAAACCCCTTTCTAGCACAATTTGCCGCAAAGATTTGCCTGTTTCTAGAGATTCTTTGGCGACGGCGGCGGCGTTGAGATAGCCGATGTGAGTATTGAGGGCGGTAACGAGGGCGAGACTGCCTTCTGCGTAGGCGAGACACCGATCGCCCTTAGCTTCAATTTTGGCGAGGCATTTGGTGCTCAGGGCGCTGATGGTATTGCCCAAAATTTCGATGCTGTGAATGAGATTGTAGGCGATTAGGGGCATCATCACGTTCAATTCCAATTGTCCCGCTTGGGCGGCAAGGGCGATCGAGCTATCATAACCCATAACTTGAAAACACACCATCGATGTCATTTCTGCCATCACAGGATTGTATTTTCCCGGCATAATTGACGAACCAGGTTGCACAGGAGGCAGTTGAATTTCTTTCAAACCCGTTTTCGGCCCGGAGTCCATCAAACGCAAGTCATGGGAGATTTTAACGCAATCCTGAGCGAGATTTCGCAGTGCACCAGACACATTTACAAAGGGTGCCATACTCTGCATAGCAGCCATTAAATGCTTTGCTGGTTTCAGGGGGTGGTCGATTAATTCGGAGAGAATTTCAGCAACTTTTTGACAGTATTCAGGGTGAGTATTTAAGCCTGTTCCTGCCGCACTTCCCCCCAATCCCAGGGATGTCAAATCATCGGATGCCCTGTCAATTCTCAAGGTATGTTCTCTGAGAATTTGCGCCCAAGCGCCGAAGGTATCGCCGAGTCGAACCGGTACGGCATCTTGCATATGAGTGCGGCCGGATTTAACTATATCTTTGAATTCTTCGGCTTTGTTTTCTAGGGCGACTACGGCATCCGACAAAGCCGGAAACAGAGTTTTTTCTAACGCCAACAATCCGCCGATCCGAATTGCAGTCGGAATCACATCATTTGTCGATTGACCGTAGTTTACATGATCGTTAGGACTGACGCGCTTGTAGTTGCCTTTTTCATCGCCCATAATTTCCAAAGCGCGATTTGAAAGAACTTCATTAACATTCATGTGGTGAGAAGTTCCGGCGCCGGCTTGGTAGACATCAACTACAAATTGATCGCGCAATTTGCCAGCTAGGATTTCATCTGCTGCTTGGATAATTGCTTGACTGATGTCTTGGGGAATGCAGCCTAGTTCACCATTGGCGATCGCCGTTGCTTTCTTAATTAAAACACAAGCATCAACGTATGTTGATAAAGGCTTAATGCCGCTAATCGGGAAATTTTCAACTGCGCGCAGAGTTTGGATGCCGTAGTAGACATTAGATGGGATTTGTTTGTCTCCCATCGAGTCGCTTTCGGTGCGGTAGGTTGCGGTTGGCGTTTGAGTCATATCGTCTGGTTTGTGATAATTAGGAATTGTGCAAACAGAACTTACGCACAGTTGGTCAGAAACCGGGTTTGTTGTCGGGGAATCTGTTTGAAAGCGTAGTTTTTTGTCAAGAAACCCGGCTTCTGAAGGTTTTTGTGCGTCCTGGACTGGCAATTTTTTTGGTAACACGGCTGACGGGCGATCTTACTTTTGGGCGCGCGCCGGCAACTTTACAGTAATGCGTAAGTCCCGATCGTACAAAATTATCCCACATCTTAGGCTTCAATCTAAAATCTCAAATCTCAAATCGATTGACAGTTTGCAAAAGCTAAAATTAGTCAATCGGCAAGGGCGATCGCACGCACACAAGGCGAGTCAGGTATAATCATACAAGTAAATCCATTTCACTCATAGTGTTAAACTCCCACGAACAAACCAGCAAAAACTTTCAAACACCCGCTAAATATTTTGATAATCGGCTTTAAGTGCCTCTGCGATTTTTCCGGCTTCAGTAAAGGCTATATCCAGCATTGTTCCCACCGCAGCCATCCCGGAAAAACCGACGATTTTAATGGCTCACTGAACAGGGCTACAGTTATACTATTGAGGTTCAAGGTGATGGTTAGTCGGCTTTTTTCGGATTTGAATAGCTGTGTTTTTCTAGGATGTGGGAAAGGGGCGAGCGATCCCAAGAAGTTGCGGGCGATCGTTGTGTTTCACTTGTCGGCAAAGAAAAATGTAACGTTCCGGTTGAGTGGCTAGAAATAACTTTTGCATCACCACCAATATCTTTCGGTAGTCCGCTCCAACCGGGTTGTTAGGCCGCGGCCATCGCCACTTGACGCTGTTATTGTCCGCGTCCTGGTTTGCAATCTGCAAAACCTAATGCCTCCGTGTCAAGGAAACTAGCGATCGCCATCTCAATGACTGCTTCGATTGGATATTCAATTTCAGCAGCACGAGCAATTAGGGCAGCACGAATTCGTTCAGGAAAACGTCCTAAAATAACTTCGGCATCAGCGAGGGAAAGTTGCTCTTGAAGTTTGGCTTGCATGGCATTTACATCTCAGTTGGAATTTGGACGTTGTAAGGGGGTTCAGCAGCTCTTAGAATGATGGCTTCTAGCTCCAATAGTAACGCAGGGTTCTGCCAGTGAGAAATTGTCTGTACTGCAATCCGTATGTCTTCATCGCTATATTTATCGAGCCATGCCCACAAAAAAGCTTTGTGCCCACCACTGAAGCGACCTCGTAAGCTCTTGGTTTTACCGATGTAGAGCAATCCATCAGTTCTGTGCCTGATTGCATAAATGCCAGGACGCGCAGGAATGCTCTCAAACCCACGGGTCAAGGGTTGACATTGCTCAAAAGGAATGAAAGCAATCGCGTCTAGAATTCTTCGCGCTTGGATTTGTATGTCAGAATCATTCGTTGGCATGAAGGCAAGAAGGCTAATTGCACAGAAATCATAATCCCACAAATTCTGTTACAACCATCATCAACTAGGGATGGTTTTTTGCGCGATCGCACAGAGAAGGCGATCGAGCCCGAGCTGATTTGAGCCTTGGCCGTGCCTGTATTTTTCTAGGATATGGGAAAGGGGCGAGCGATCGAGTTTTACCTGCCGGTAAAAAATGTAACGTTATTTCCGTAAAAAACCCGGTTTCTGCGTCCAGGAGTATCAATGATGAAATTAAATCTAAAAAGCAACAAGTGCAGAATATCTGGCAACCATCCGAATTATACCTCCCAACATCCTGCTACACTATTAATAACCGCATCCTCACCCACATTTATGCTCGCAAAAGCAATCCTCGCTATCGCTCCCTTAATCTTGGAAGTGCTGTCGCCCATCGCCAGAAATATCGGTCACAAACTAGGAGAAACCCTCGGCAATAAAGCTCAACAATGGGTAGATTTTCTGATTCCCGATCCCAATCAGATATCCTCCGATTCGACTGAGATAGAGCTAGCAAAACAGCGTTATTCCGAGGAAATGCTGGAATACGCGAAGGCGAAAGATACCAGAGACCGGGAATTGTTAAAGCTAACAGTAGCACAAACAGCACGCCGCATTGAGTTGCACCAACAGGAACAGCAGGATAGAGTGAAGCTGGCAGCCTTGCAGCGGGATTTGATGCGGGAATTGCAAGCAAAGGATATTCAGATCAAGCTGGCTGAAATCCAAACAATTTGGGATAAAGATACTTGGTTTTCTAAGTTGAATCGAGAGGAAACTAAGCAGATTTTACTTGAGCAGCAACATCGCTTCTTAATCTTACTATCACCGCCCAAAATTAGCAAGCGATGCCCGGAAACCTTCTGTGAAGATTTGCCAATTGAGATGAGAAGTGTGGGAGATTTTCTCAGACAGCATTATCCTCAACAGGATGTCTTACGCCCAGTTAAGTTTTATAGCGATTATTTCACTGAGTCGATTGGTGATATTGATGTGGAACGCTTGCAACGAATTTTATCTCCGGTTCCTACTACAATTTTATATAGCGATATCAGCGACTATGCGGTAACTTTTCGCGTCGGCTTTTGGGGATTCCTGAATAATCAGGAAGTCTCCCTGTTTTCTACCAAAGTTTTTGACTGGGAAGAGGCGAAAGATGCACTTTTAGCATCGGGAGTAACTGAGAAAAAAGCCCTCCGCATCATTCGGCAGTTGATTGTGGCGATTCACAAGTTGCTGGCTGGATTTTTAGCGGATTTGTATTATATCAATATTGACCCTAGCTATGAACCTCAGTTGTTTAATTTAAAGGATGAATTGGCTGAAGATGGGTTGGCAGAAGAATGGCTGAAACCTTATTTTGATATTCTTCAGGATATTCAGCGGCGACAGGGAGAACAATATGAACAGGAGTTGAAAAAGCTGATTGAGCAAGTAGAGGCTGAAGGTCAATCTCAAGAGACTGTCAAAGCTGAAGCAAAACGCCAACAACAAAGAGAAAAAGCTGTCAAAGCTGAAGCCCAACGCCAACAACCAAGAGAAGAACAAATCATTAGACAAGCTCACTCCTTCAAATGTGTAAAAACTCTTAATGACGTATGTTTTTCACCTGTTACGTGCATAGTTATTAGTCCTGATGGCAACACTTTTGCTAGTGACAGCAGTGGAAATTGCAGCCAACTTTGGAATCTCCATACAGGAGAACTGATTCGTACTTTTTCAGGGCATTCAGGTGCGGTTTATTGCGTTGCCATTAACCCTAATGGAACAATTTTAGCTAGTGGAAGTTCTGACAAACAAATTAAGCTGTGGAATCTGGAAACTGGACAAAAAATCAGCACTCTAAAAGGTCACTCGTTTTTAATTCGGTCTCTTGCTTTTAGTCCAGACGGAGAAACTCTTGCTAGTGGCAGTCAAGACAATATTATTAAACTGTGGAATCTGAAAAACGGGCAGGAAATTCGCACTCTCATAGGGCATTCATACTCGGTTTGGTCTGTCGCTATCAGCCCGGATGGAAATACTCTGGTTAGTGGCAGTTATGACAATACTATCAAGGTTTGGAATTTGAAAACCAGACAGGAAATTCGCACTATCATAGGGCATTCACACTCGGTTTTTTCCGTTGTCATCAGCCCGGATGGACAAATTATTGCGAGTGGTGGTGGAGACAACACTATCAAGCTTTGGAATCTGAAAACCGGACAGCAAATTCGCACTCTCACAGGGCATTCAGAGTCTGTTTTTTCCGTGGTCATCAGCCCGGATGGACAAATTATTGCGAGTGGTAGTGGAGACAACACTATCAAGCTTTGGAATCTGAAAACCGGACAGGAAATTCGCACTTTCACAGGGCATTCAGCCCAGGTTAATTCGGTTAGTTTTAGCCCGGATGGAAACACTCTGGTTAGTGGCAGTTCTGATAAAAGTATCAAGATTTGGCGGTGTGATGGGTGAAGTAAGAGGGAAAGATAAAAATTATGGTCGATTTGCCAATAGGGAACTACAAAACTTGACTGCGTGAGAAATAAACCGAGAAACACTTAAGGAAAGTAATTTAAATGTCAGAAACAATTAATTTTGAGCAAGCAGTCTTAGAGAATCTGCGACTGTTGCCAACTGAGAAACAACAAGAATTGCTCGACTTTGCACAATTACTGGTGCAAAAAGCGGAACATAAAAAGCAGTTACCCAGCGAAACTTTTGAGCCTAACAGTTCGTCAACAACTGCACCTACTCTCAAGCTATCACTTAGAGAAATTGCTAGCCTGCCAATAGCAGAACGCCATAAAATACTAGCACCATTTATACCTGCTACAGCCGAAGATTTTTTGACTTATCCTGAATTAACCGAGTTGTCGGTACTCGATGGCGAGGAGTATTTAATTGAGAAATGTTACACTCGCAGCCACGACGCTTTTTTGAAAGGCTACGTACCCGAAGACGAAGGACTTTATGATGACTACAGTACGTTTGTCTAGATTAGATTGTTTGGAAAAGTCTTTGTTGCTAGCGAAAATCGGGCAAATTTCTCAAGCAGATGCAGCAGCAGTGAAACAAGTCTGGGAGTTGTACGTTAAGCCTCAACTTTAATCATAATTCGATCGCCCTCAACTCCCCAACTCCCCTCAACTCCCCTCTCCCATCCCCCAACCCCGCACAATACTTAATAAAAACTTTACAAAACTTACCCGATCGCCCAACATGGGTTAGAGTTATCCTAGAAAATCCAGCAATCCTGCAAAGCGTCAACCTTCTCGTCACTTATCCAGTTTCGATGACTCAAACCCAAAGCACCAAAACCGCCACCCCAACTGCAATTTATTCCTTGACAATTGCTCCCGCCTGTGTATTGCGGGGTCGATCGGCGATCGCACAAGCCGGAGATGCGATCGCCCGTTTCGGAAAGCGGCCGCTAATCGTCGGCGGCAGCAACTCGCTAGCCGCCGCCCAACCGTACCTGCAACCAATCCTCGAACAGCAGCAGTTAAAATCCGCCGAAACAGCATACGGCAAGGATTGCAGCGAAACCAGCCTCGAAACCCTCCGCGAAGCAGCCCAAACCCATCAAGCCGACTTCATCATCGGTGTCGGCGGGGGCAAAGCCTTAGATGCAGCCAAACTCGTCGCCCATCAGTGCAAAATCCCGATCGTCACAATACCGACATCAGCAGCCACCTGTGCGGCTTGGACAGCCCTTTCTAACATTTATTCAGAACAAGGTGCATTCCAATACGATGTCACATTAGCCAGATGTCCCGACTTATTAATACTCGACTACGGCTTAATTCAAACCGCACCGCAGCGGACATTAGTAGCAGGAATTGGAGATGCGATCGCCAAATGGTACGAAGCATCAGTCAGCAGCGGACACTCCGAACAAACCCTGATAATTTCCGCCGTTCAACAAGCTAGAATACTGCGCGATATTTTATTCCAAAAATCAGCCGCCGCCCTCAAAGAACCGGGTAGCGAAACCTGGCAAGAAGTCACAGATGCCGCCGTATTGCTAGCAGGAGTAATCGGCGGAATTGGTGGTGCTCAATGTCGCACCGTCGCCGCCCACGCCGTCCACAACGGCCTAACTCATCTATTAGCAAGTCACGGCACATTGCACGGCGAAAAAGTCGCCTACGGCATTTTAGTACAACTGCGACTAGAAGAAATGCTGCAAAACAATCAACTCGCCGCTAGCGCCAGACAGCAACTGCTAAAATTCTACGGCGAAATTGGATTGCCCCAAACTTTAGACAATCTAGGACTCGGAGACATTACCATAGCAGAATTGCAGCGCGCCGCCGACATAGCCTGCAATCCTAATTCCGACATCCACCGACTGCCTTTTAAAGTTGTTCCCCAACAATTAATGGCAGCGATGGTTTCTACCACCGCACCTGTGGGAGAATTAAAGATTAAGAAGTGACATCCTCCCGACGCTCACCCTCGATCGGGTAGAGCGCGGGCTTCCCAAGATCGCTCTTGAGGTTTCCTGCTTCATCGGGGTTCCCAGGCAACCTTCCTCCACAGGCAGTATCACCGTCTGTCCAACGGCTACAAGACCTCGTTGCTCCACCACTTGCGCGGCGGCTACATCTCGGTCAGTTATATATCCACATTCATCGCAATGATGCACCCGTTCACTCAGTTCCTTTTTACCAGTATGCGCCCCACATTGAGGGCAAGTTTGACTTGTCCCATTGGGGTCAACCTTGGCAAAATAAACACCCCGCTTCCAAGCCACCCATTTGAGCATTTCCAAGAAACTACCCCAAGCAGCATCCAAGCAATGCTTTGCCAACATGCCACGACTCATCATCTTGAGGTTCAAGTCCTCAGCAAAGATCATCCCAGCCAAGTCGCAAAGCGAGTGCGCCGTCAGGAAGTGGAACTCACGCCGAACATTATGAATGTGTTCATGCAAAGCGCGAATCTTGGCTTGAACTTTCCGGTAGTTGGCAGAACCCTTTTTCTTGTTTTTCAATTTGCGTTGCAGCCATCGAAGCTTGCTTTGCAAATCCACGAAAAAGCGAGGGCGCTCTATCAATTCACCTGTCGATACAGCCAAGAACTTTTCCAATCCCAAATCAATCCCGATGGGTTCACCCTGCGGCATGATTTCAGGAACGGAAACATCGGCTTGCAGAATCAGTTGAGCATACCAGCCCGATGCTTTGAAGACTACCCGAACTTGCTTGACCTGAAACCCGTCTGGGATGAGTCGGTGCAAATTGATGGGCATCGCTCCAACTTTCGGCAATTTGATCTCAAATCCGTTGACTGGATTCGATTTGAATTGCGGAAAGACAAACGAACGATACTGACCAAACTTTTTGAATCGAGGGAATCCAAACCCTCTTTCCTGCTTGAACTTAAACGACTTATCCAGTCGTTTCAAAGCATCTTGCAAGACTTGAGAGTGAACTGCCTTCAGTTCTGGAATCAACTCTTTAGCTTTGGTCAGCGCATTCTGCTGTTTGTAGTAGTCGGGATAGGGTGTGCGTGCAGTGATGATGTATTCCTGCCGGATACTGCAAGCATTGACCGGGCATTTACGCGAATTTATCCAGTCCTTGCGCTCTGCCAGGGCGTAGTTATATACGCGACGGCATTGCTCCAACCAGTCAAGCATTTGAGCTTCTTGGTCAAGTCCTGGATAGATTCGGTAGCTGTAGGTCAAGTTCAACATACCAACATTCTAACCGATTTATGTCTCCTGTTAGAACCGATAGTGTGTCGATTGTCGGGGCATCGAACCCCTCATACGCCTTCGGCGGAGCGAAGCTCTACGACGCGGGGTGTCCATGTATCCCGACGCTGAACGGAGTACCGTGGAGCGCGCGGGACTTATAGCCCCCCGAACCTCCCATTAGTTAAAACAGTTTGTAGTAAGGACTAAAGTCCTGAAAAGGCTGTGCTAGAAAGGACGGAAGTCCTGACTACAAACCAGGAAAACTGACAACTGACACAAAATAAATGACTTTGGATTGGATTAGCCCTGCTGACAGGTTGCAAAAACTACCGCCCTACGTATTTGCCCGTCTCGACGAACTCAAAGCCCGCGCCCGCGAACAAGGACTCGATTTAATAGACTTAGGAATGGGAAACCCCGACGGTGCCACTCCTCAACCAGTAGTAGATGCCGCTGTCGCAGCCATCCAAAATTCTGCCAATCACGGCTATCCACCGTTTGAAGGAACTGCCAGTTTCCGCCGTACTATTACTAAATGGTACAGCCGTCGCTACAATGTTGAACTCGATCCAGAAAGCGAAGCATTGCCTTTGTTGGGTTCTAAAGAAGGTTTAGCACATTTTGCGATCGCCTACATCAATCCAGGGGACTTAATATTAGTACCCAGTCCTGCTTATCCCGTATTATTTCGCGGCCCAATCATCGCCGGTGCAAAAGTTCACAACATCATCCTCAAACCAGAAAACGACTGGGTAATTGACTTAGCCGACATTCCCGACAGCGTAGCCGAACAAGCCAAAATACTCTATTTCAATTATCCCAGTAATCCGACTGGAGCAACTGCACCCCGCGAATTTTACAAAGATATTGTGGCTTTCGCACACAAACATCAAATTTTGCTGGTTCACGACTTGTGTTATGCGGAATTAGCCTTTGACGGCTATCAACCGACAAGTTTATTAGAAATTCCCGGCGGTAAAGAAATCGGCGTTGAATTTCACACCATGTCCAAAACCTACAATATGGCAGGCTGGCGCGTCGGTTTTGTAGTAGGAAATAGCAAAATTATTCAAGGTTTGCGGACATTAAAAACTAACCTAGATTACGGTATATTTTCCGCTTTGCAAACAGCAGCCGAAACTGCACTGCAATTGCCGGACAGTTACTTGCACGAAGTGCAGAATCGTTACAGGACTCGCCGGGATTTCATGGTGGAAGGATTGGCAGAATTAGGGTGGAATATTCCTAAACCTCTGGCTGCAATGTATCTTTGGGTTCCCTGCACTCGCGGCATGAGTTCGACTGATTTTGCCCTGAATGTTTTGCAGCAAACGGGTGTTGTGGTGACTCCTGGCAATGCTTTTGGGCCGGGCGGCGAAGGATATGTGAGAATTAGTTTAATTGCAGATTGCGATCGACTGGGAGAAGCATTGCGGCGCTTAAAACAAGCAAACATTCGCTATCAATAGTCATTAGTCATTAGTCAGTAGTCATTAGTCAGTTGTTAGTTGTTATTGGTTATTTGTGGGTGGTTAGTTGTTATATCATGTCCGGTCAATTAACCATGATTCCTGTAGGGGCGGGTTCACCAAGATATTGAATAGAAACGGGAAAATCTGTAAACCCGCCCCGGCATTTAATCGCGGTCAATCGATCGGACATGATATTATTGGTTATTTGTGGGTTGTTAGTTGTTATTGGTTATTTGTTATTTGTTGGCGATCGTAACCAATTATTAACTACCAAGGACTAATGACTACTGACTACTGACTAATGACTACTGACTAATGACTATAACGTTTTAATTTGCTCAATCACCCAATCAAAAGTTTCCATAACTTGCTTGAGGCCAGATTCATCTTGCAAAGTAAACAAAGCCAGACTAGGCGACCTTCTCTCACCAGGTTCTATAGGCAGCGACAGACCGATCGCACTCAGCTTACTTCTCAATTCCAGCCAATTCTGTTCCGCATTAAACGGCGGCTGGGAACCATAATTGTCAGCAGAAATCTCCATTCTGCCAGCAATATCTACAGTGAATAACTGATAGGGTTTTCTTCCCTTTTGAGGCAATTGAGCCGCGAAACCGCCATAGGCATCCCCCGTTCCCCACTGGATCTGAACTTCGGGTTCTTGACTTTTTGCCCAAAGGTAAATTGCTTTTGCCATTTGCGCCTCGTCTGCGCCTCGTCTAGCTTTGATTTCCGCAAAAAATGAAGATTCATCCCAGCGCCTTCTTTCGCGCGTTGCGCTGGATTTTTTCTGCTGTGCTTCCGCTGTCTGACCGATCACTCTGGGAACCAGCGTTTTCAAACCGTCTTCACTTACATACTGCTTAATTTCCAGGGCGAAAACTTCAACCGGGTCCATTTGTTCGTTGAGAAATTCCACAACTCGGCGCATTTCAGCAGAAATCTCGTCAGCTACAAACACTAAGCGAACTTTACCCGCTTGCAAATTAGTTTTAACCTTCTGCCAAAATAGGTCTTCATTAGCATTTGCACCGAGAAACTCTTCAAAAATCTGTTCAGGATCGCGACCCCGATCGCGACAATTAGCTTCAAACAGAGCAATAATTGAATCGACAGGCCAGTAAACCAACGCATTAGCAGCATAGTCGATCGACTGACCCAAAACTTTTTGCCGCAGTTCGGCATTAGGAGTTCGCCGGACATCCACCAAAGTAGGAACGGCATTTTGGTCGAGAAACAAATGATCCAGCGACCACTGCACCGCTGTTTCCTCATCGCTGGGTGCGGCTTCCCGCGAAATTAACAGCCACCTGCGCGCCGTCGCCCGATCGATTTGGTCTCCCGCGATCAAATTAGGATAAGTTACTAGCAAGTCTTGTAACTGGTCTTCCGAGTCATAGGGCTGTTCCATCATTTCTACCAGCCTGTCGTCGTCCTGAATCAGATAAATACCTCCAGCCATGCAAGCCCACCTACTTAATTTTAGATTTTAGATTTTAGATTTTAGATTTTAGATTTCAGGCTTAGTTATTAGTCTTCAGTCTTCAGTCCGCAGCCAATAATATCATGTCCGATCGATTAACCATAATATCCCCGTCGGGGCGGGTTTTTGAGATTGTCAATTATTGGCAGGTATTGTTGGCTCACGGGCCCCTACAAAAATCGCGGTCGCTCAACCGGACATGATATGATTTGTGAAGGCGGAAGGCATTGGTCAGAATTCAATAAAAATTTTGAATTCAATAATTTTTATTGCTTGTTAATTAAACAAAAAATCCCTTCTGACTAATGACTGATGACTAATAACTAATGACTAATGACTAATGACTAATGACTAATGACTAATGACTAATACAACCAGTAAATACTCGCTGTGCCGGCCCGGTCATGTAAATTCGCCCAGAAACTTCCGCCCATTCGATTTCCAAAACGCCGCCGGGGAGTTCAACCGCAGTTACCCGATCGCACTTTCCTACCAACACTCCAGCTACCACAGCAGCACAAGCACCAGTCCCACAAGCTAGAGTAACACCCGCGCCTCTTTCCCACACCCGCATTTTTACGTAGTCTGAACGTACCACTTGAATAAATTCCGTATTGGTACGCTGCGGGAAGGCTTTGTTGTGCTCGAATTGAGGCCCGACAGTTTCTAAAGCAATCGCCGCAACATCCTCTACAAAAGTAATGCAGTGAGGATTGCCCATGCTGACGCAGGTAACAGACCAAGATTTATCAGCAACTTCGATCGGCACATCTATAGCTTTGGCATCCGCTGCAGCCAAAGTTGTCGGAATTTCCGCAGCCAGCAGCCGGGGCACTCCCATATCCACCTTAACCTGACCGTCCGATCGCAATTCCGGGCTAATCACACCAGCCAGAGTGTGGATGCGGTACTGAGTTTTCGCCTCTGACCCGTCCAAATCCGCGATAAACTTAGCCAAACAGCGAATCCCGTTGCCGCACATTTCCGGTTCCGAACCATCGGAGTTAAAAATCCGCATTGTATAGTCAGTGTCGTTTTGACCCGGAAGAGCAAATATCACACCGTCTGCGCCAATCCCGAAATGTCGATCGCACAAATCCACAGCTTGTTCTGGCGCGATCGCGGGTTCTGACGAGTGGCGGTTGTCAATCAGAATAAAATCATTTCCCAGTCCGTGATACTTCGCAAACTCGATCGGCATAAAAACAAACCTCTTTTGGTTAAAACGGATTAGATAATTTGATGACCAAATTACCCATTTCCCAGTATTATAAAACTTTATGCAATTTATAGTCCTTTCTAGTGAAATATAAACAAATATAATATTTATAACTCCACAGGGATATCTAATTAATGCTGATGTCAATCCCTCAATGAATATCGGTCGAAAACTAGCCGCCAACTTGTTTATCCCTCATCGGGTAGACGCGCTTGTAGTTGCGGCAGTAAGGGTTAAACGGTATAAACAGAAGAATATGGTTTAAGGTAATATTTGACTATATTTTTCTGAACTATGTCTGAATTTGAAACCGGATTGCCCAGCGTTCGCTTAATACAAAGCTACATCAAAGACAAACAACAGGTGGAGATCAAACTCCTTACCGGCGACTTACTAGCGGGCAGAATTTTTTGGCAGGATAATAGCTGCATTTGCCTCCTCGATCCGTCAGAAACACAAATTCTGATCTCGCGGCCAGCAATTGCTTATCTCAAACCCAACGGCTGAGGAGAGTGGGAGAGGGGGAGAGGGGGAGAGTGGGAGATTGGGAGAGTGGGAGAGGGGGAGATTGGGAGAGTGGGAGAGGGGAAAAATCTTCCCTCTTCCCTCGAACCTCTTCCAACTTCGGTCTTCCTGACCTCCGTTACATCCGTTACATCCGTTACATCCGTTACATCCGTTACAGAATCCGTTGCCGAACTTCCCTAATCGCTAAACAGCTTTTCACTGACTTGGGCCTTGACCAAAGGCAGCTTGAAAGCAGGTTGCGGCACCGGCGGTGAGGCCGTCCGCTGCATCAAGCCGAGTTCGTAAAAGCCGCCGCACAGCAGCAAACGATCGCCTTCTTGCAAATTGGTAGTTCCGTCCGGCCAGCGAGTAAATTTCCCTTCCCGGCGGATCGCCCGCACCTGCACCCCGTACTGGGTCAGCACATCTACCTCTGACAGTTTTTTGCCCGCCCAAGGGCTCTTTGCTGGCAGCCTCAGCCACTGGCAAGAACTGTCGCCTTGCGGCACTGCAACTTCCCCCTTCGCCAGCAACTCAAAACTGATGAGTTCTTCCGGTTCTCCCACTACAAAAAGTCGATCGCCCGACTGCAAAGCTGTCTTCCCGTTGGGATAATCAATTTCCTCGCCATTCTGGCGGACGATCGCCATTACACTGACCCCTGTCAACTGCCGCAAGTTAGTTTCTTCCAGAGTCATGCTGGCGATGGGAGAACCCGACGGCAAGCTGTACCACTCGCTGTTCATATCTCGAACCGCGACTTTCAAATCCCGCGAAACCGCCAAAGGTTCGCGCGGTGGCCGCAATTCCAGATAGCGGCTGCTGCGAATTTGCTGCACTTCCCGCGCGATCGCCATTGCCGAGATCCCAATACTAGCCAACAAGTGGGAAGACAGTTCTAAACTGGCCTCAAACTCCGGCTGCACAACTTCCCAGGCCCCCAGTTGGTAAAGCAGTTCGATGTCTTTATCTTGGTTGGCCTGCACCACAATATCCAAATCCGGGACTAATTCTAAAGCCCGCTTCAGACACAAGCGAGTGCTCATGGGATCGGGAAGGGCGATCGCCATTGCTTTTGCCCGTTCCACCCGCGCGGCTTCCAATACGTGCAAGCTGGCAGCATTCCCGTAAATGTAAGGAATTCCTTGGACTCTGCACTCTTGAATTCTACTTTCTGACTCGTCGATCACCACAACTGAACAGTTGCGGCTTTGCAGCATTTTGACTAAAATTCTGCCGACTCGCCCGTAGCCACAAACCACAACATAATTTTGTTCCGGCAAAGTTTCAGCTATTGCCACAGGTTGAGATGTTTCGTCAAAATAGCGCTGCAAAGGCCCGAAATTTTCCGCCCATTTCAATAACTGTGGCACGCTTCTCAATACAAACGGAGTTAGCACGAGGGTGACTGCTGTCGTGCCTAAAATTAACAGGTAAACGTTCCGCGAAACCAGCCCCATAGCTTGGCCGGCACTAGCGAGTACAAAGGAGAATTCTCCTATTTGAGCTAAGCCCAAACCTGCGATCAATGCTGTTTTTAGCGGATAGCCAAATAGTCGGACGATCGGCGTTATAATCAAGAATTTGCCGACAAATACTATAAATACCAGTCCCAGAATTACTTCTAGATGGTTCCACAGAAACATCGGGTCAATTAACATTCCGATGGTGACAAAAAATAAGGATGCAAAAATATCTCGCAAAGGCTCGACATAAGTTAAAGTTTGGTCGGCATATTCCACCTCCGAAATCATTAAACCCGCCACAAATGCGCCCATCTCGATCGAAAAACCCAAATATTCTGTCAGCAGCGCAATCCCTAAAGCCAAAACCACAACTCCCAGCAAAAACAGTTCCCGACTTTCTGTTTTCGCGAGGTAGCGCAGCAACTGCGGTACCATCCAAATGCCGGCGACTACAGCACCGACAGCAAATAACCCGATCCGCAGCAGGGCCCACGCTACCGTCATGCCGATCGCTTCTGCTGGCTGATTGAGTGCCGGCAAAACTGCTAGCATTAGCCCCAAAGCCAAATCTTGAACTACTAATATTCCCAGCATGACTTGACCGTGGGAAGTACCGGATTCATTGCGTTCCATCAAGCATTTCAGGACGACTGCGGTCGAGGAAAGCGACAGAATCGCTCCTAAAAACACGCCTTGAGCGGGCGATTCTACCCAGCCTACCGCCAAGGAAATTGCAGTAGTAATGGCGATCGTCAGCACAATTTGCAAGCCCCCCCCGCCCAAACTAATGGCTTTAACTTTCTGGAGTTCGGCGAAAGAAAATTCCACTCCCAAGGCAAACAACAGAAAGGCAACCCCGAATTCAGCCAGGGTGTCTACCTGAATTAATTCTTTAATTAGCCCCAAACCTGCCGGCCCAACTACGATCCCTCCCAGCAGGTAGCCGAGAATTACCGGCTGTCGCAACAGCGATGCAAAGAGTCCTCCTGCTGCGGCAGCAGCGAGAACTAGAACTAAGTCAACGATCAGTCGGAAGTCTTCTTGCACAACTTTATGAAAAAAGTATAAAGTTATATTATAGTGTCTAATGTGTTGACTATGTTTAGTGGGTTAACTGTAGTTGGGGAGCAAGGACAACGGCCACCCTTGACCCAGGTATTTTCTCATGGCGCAGAGTTCAACTCCTCACAAAAAGCTTAACCTCTTGCAAGTTTATCGAGGGATTGCGACTGTATTAGTGGTAATGTTTCACCTCAACGAGATGAGCGCCGAGAGATAAAATCAAGTTACTTTTTTTAATTTATTTCAGGCAGGCTGGAGCGGTGTTGATTACTTTTTTGTATTGAGCGGTTTTATCATGGTGTACGTTCACAGATATGCGATCGGTAAAAAAGACCAATTAAAATCTTTTTTAGTCAAGCGCGCCGTGAGAATTTATCCCATATACTGGATTATTACTCTGACACTTTTGTGTTTTTTTCTAGTAATTCCCGGTTTTGCTAACAATCAAGATTTAGGTTTAGGATACGTAATTGGCTCGCTTCTCTTGATTCCTCAAAATGAACAGCCCATTCTCGTGGTAGGTTGGACTTTAATTTACGAATTATATTTTTACTTCCTGTTCAGTATAGCTATCTGGTTCAAACCAAAACATTCTGTACCGATACTTTCGACTTGGCTATTTGTCACGATTCTACATTTTTGGAAAATTGTAACATTCCCCAACTCTTTTGTCTGGCTGGCTCTAGTATTTGGGGGTATGAATCTAGAATTTGTTTTGGGCTGCATGGCTGGGTATATTGTGATTAAATATAACAATAAGATCGGCAAGTACAGGTGGATATTGTTTGGAATAGCAAATTTAGGATATGTTATTTTAGGAATCCTCATCGCCTGGAGAAACATAGAGTTCCGGCGCGTCCCTACTTTTGGAGTGCTAGCAGCTATGTTAATCATTGCTGCTACCTCGATAGACCTCAAGGATTCCCCTAAAATTCCTTATTTTTTAATTTTCTTGGGAGATGCCTCCTACTCGATATTTCTGACCCACTCGCCGCTGATTTTAGCAATGACAAAAATTTTGCAAAAGGCGAATTTAGGAAAATATTACGACGGTTTCTTTGCTCCGGCTCTACTGGCAGTGTTCGCCGTAGTTTTCGGTTGCATATTCTACTCTTTGATAGAAAAACCATTGACAGTTTTTCTGCGTAAAAATATTGTTGAAAAAATGTTTCATCCCAAAGCAGAAGGCCGAATCTAACCATCCCAGGAGATACCCGAGAATTACCGGCTGTCGCAAAAGCGATGCAAAGATTCCTCCTGCTGCGGCAGCAGCGAGAACTAGAACTAAGTCAACGATCAGTCGGAAGTCTTCTTGCACAAGTTTATGAAAAAAGTATAAAGTTATATTATAGTATCTAATGTGTTGACTATGTTTGGCGCGTTGACTATAGTTGGGGAGCCAGGACAACTGCAACTATAGAACCAGGTATTTTCTGATACCAAAGAGTTTCACTGCTCAAAAAAACCTTAATCTCTTGCAATTTGAGCGAGAGATTGCGCCTTTATTGGGGGTAATGTTTCACCTCAACGAGATGAGCGCCGAGAGAAAAAATCAAGTTACTTTTTTTAATTTATTTCAGGCAGGGTGGAGTGATTTTAATTACCTTTTTGTAGTGAGTGGTTTTCTCAGGGTGTACGTTCACAGATATGCGATCGGTCAGAGAAATCAGTTAAAATCTTTTTTAGTCAAACGCCCTGTGAGAATTTATCCGATCTACTGGATAATTACTCTGACAGTCAAGAAGAACCCTTGCTGGAAAAACTAGGAGGGGGAAGAATACGACGACATGGCTACGCGAACACCCTCTATCAAAGAAGAGCCGATGCCTTCTTGATACGGGCTGTGACACAGGTGCAAGATGCGATTGAACCACTTGGGATCTGTATGGCCGAGAGAGTCAAGCTCCATCCTTGTTAAGAGTGAGATAATACCGCCTGTAGATTCGGGGCCTTTATCGGTATTATCCAAGCCACTATTGCCACACCACTCCGCAACCTTGCCGTGCATATCGTAAAGTCCAAAAGCATTAGGCGGAAAACTCCCCACATCCTTTATTTGGCGTTCAAGACCCTGCGGTGCATCAAAGTCGAGATGATTGCCGTCACGGTTAACTTGTTGGATAATTGACAAATAAGCACCCTCAAATGGGGCTGCTGTTGCACCGGCACGACAAGCATATTCCCATTCTGCTTTACTCAGAAGACGATATTTTTTACTGGTTTTTTGCGATAGTTTTTTACAGAATCTAAATGCCTCCCGCCACGATACATTTTCAACAGGACGTTTTTCGCCTGTGAAACTCGATTGGTTGGTTCCATTTCCCATAACTGCTTCCCACTCTGCTTGGGTGATCGGGTATTTGCTTGCATAAAAAGCGGGTATTGTGACTTGAGGCTTCTCACCTTCCCCATAATCTCTATATCTATCAACTTCTGTTACTGGCGACTCTACCATCAATGTGCCACCGGGAATGTAAACCATTTCCAACACAATTCCATTTCCTAGGTCTTCGGGGAAGTAGAAAGCAAACGACTTGCTGCGACTGCTTTCTCGTCCATTAGAATTAACAGTGATGACATCAAAATCAAAAAAATAGTTTTGTAAATGTTGTTTTATCTTCTTCTCATTTCTATCTTTCAGTAGTGAATAGACAGCTAATTTAACCTGTACTGACTCATCCTGCAATGCTCCCAGTATCAAATCTAATCCTGCATCTCCATATTTGAGCGCATCGGAGAGTGCGGCGATTCTAGCTTCGACAGAGGGCAAGGCCAATCGGGTTTTAACGCCGGCAATTCCTCCCTGTACCGCCGCACTGACAGGAATTGAATTTTGCCCCCCTTTGACTGCATCGTATTCTCTGGGTTGATCGCGATCGCTTGGCATAGCATTTTAACCTCTGTAATATCTACAACTGTGGCATTTAAATAATAAATATGTCAAATATTAAAAATTTATAATATTTTTGAAATAAGTGTTTCTGTGTCATGTTAAATGCAGCGCACGGAAGTGAAACATCTCAGTATTTTCCCACAATCTCAGATCATTCGCTGCGATCGCCCTCCACTCAGAATGACAAAATTATACCGCGATCGAAACCGTGAAACATCCTCTGATGCAGCTTTGCTACAAAGTCAGCAAATAGCGCCTTGCGCTCCGCTAAATCGCGATACATTTGCTGAGTTGGCGCAAGTCGTAATAGTGCGTTATCCTTGGCGGTGAGAGGGTACTAAAATTAGAATCTTTGGGTAACATTAGCCAGACAAAGATTAAGGATATCGGTCATCACAAGGACTGTGAATCAAACCAACTCCGAGTCAAGTGCGGAAATAGTGGCGGGTGCTATTTTGGGGTATAGGTTGTTGAAAGCAAACATGAAGAAGGCGATTTTGAGTGGGGGAATTGTTGTCGGCATTCTCAGTTTGGTATCCCCGGTACAAGCTTTGCAGGTGAAGGTGACGCCGGCAAATCCCGAACTAGGAGATACGCTGTCAGTAATGATTCAGGTAAACAGCAGCAGCGGAACTCCAACGGTTTCCGTACAGCAAAAAAACTACCCAGCTTTTCCTACGGGCATCAATCGCTTTCGGGCCCTGCTGCCGACGACGCCGCTCGATCGCCCCGGTACCCGCCAAATCCAAGTGGCGGAAGACGGAAAGGTGCAAAATTTGAGCGTGCAAGTGCGCGTTCGATCGCACATCGCCTCGCGATCCGTTGGCACTCCCCATCCGTTTCTGGGACTGCATCGTTGTGTCGATCGCACCCTCGCAGGTCAAACTCAACAATCTAATCAATCTAGCCACCATAATATCGGATAATTGTAAAGCAATTCACCAAGCCAAAAGCATGAGTATTGACCAATTAAACACAGACTACGGCATTGCCGGGAACCTCACCTTCGCCACGGGAAACGGTGGTTTCCCGATGATTCACATCGACAACGGTCAAGCCAAAGCCTTAATTTCTGTGTATTCCGGTCAAGTGCTCTCCTTTCAACCTGCCACCGAAACCACAGACTTGATGTTCGTCAGCGAAAAAGCCTACTATGCCGAAGGGAAAGCCATCAAAGGCGGTATACCCATCTGTTGGCCCTGGTTTGGCCCAGATCCCGAAGCCTTGGGGCGTCCGAGTCACGGGTTTGTGCGGAATCGCCTCTGGAATGTGCTAGGAACCGCCACAACCCCCGACGGCGCAACCAAAGTCACTCTCGGACTCAAGGATACCGATGAAACTAGAGCAATTTGGCCCCAAGCCTTTGAACTGGCGATCGAGATTACGATCGGCACAACCCTCACTGTAGAATTAATCACCCGCAATCTAGGCGACAAAGCATTTCCCCTCACCCAAGCTTTCCATACCTATTTCCAAGTCGGCGATATCAACCGCGTGCAGGTTTTAGGTTTAGAAAATAGCCAGTATCTTGATAAAGCGGATGGTGGTGTGGAAAAAACTCAAGTGGGTGCAGTGGTAGTAACAGGTGAAGTCGATCGTATTTATCTTGATGTCACCAATGAATTAGTCATTGACGATAGCGCCCTCAATCGCCGTATTCGCATTAAATCATCTGGTAGTAAATCCGTCGTAGTGTGGAATCCTTGGGTGACAATTTCTGCAAATATGGCCGACCTTGATGATGCAGATTATCAGCGTTTACTCTGCGTAGAAACGACCAATGCAGCTACAGATATTGTGGAAGTTCCCGCTCATGGTGAGTTCCGCTTGCAGGCAATTTACAGCGTTGAACCCCGCTAAGGAATCACAGCTTAATCTCAGCGGTGATTGGTCAGAAATTCCCCGTAAGCTGTTCCACATTTCAATTGGATAGTTGGCGCGTTGCTCAAATCCCACCCACAAGACTGGGATTGTTTCTTTAAATACAACTTAAATGCCGATTAGCTGATTGAATTGAAAAACTCTGTCACCCTAATGACTAATAATTTCATGTCCGATCGAGTGACCGCGATTAAAAGGGCGGGTTTTTGAGATTGTCAATTATTAGCAGATATTTTTTGTGAACCCGCCCCTACCGTATTAGGTAATCGACCGGACATGATATAATACCAAATCCAAAATTTCTCCCCTGTTTATTTCTGAGTCAGCGAAAGACGTTCGGCAAAATTGAGTCGAACGGGCCGCAGAGGAAAGTTTGTATAATCGGTTTCAACCGCCGACTCCGATCTTTTTAGTTACCCTCAATATTATTATGCAAATCTTCAACTGGACAAAACTTCAAAATGGATCAGACATTCGCGGTATCGCCCTCGAAGGCGTCCCCAATGAAAAAGTCAACCTAACGCCCGAAATTGCGACAATCTTAGGTAAATCCTTTGTCAGTTGGCTGGTGCAAAAAGTCAATAAACCTGCGGCCGAATTAACGATCGCGATCGGGCGTGACAGTCGCCTATCAGGGCCAACCTTAATGCAAGCAGTCATGGAGGGAATCGCCTCAGTTGGTGCAACCGTGTACGACTTTGAAATGGCCTCAACCCCCGCCATGTTTATGAGTACCATTACCCCTGGCTTTGATTGCGACGGCGCGATTATGCTCACTGCTAGCCATTTGCCATTTAATCGAAATGGCTTAAAGTTTTTCACTGCCAAAGGTGGGTTACAAAAGCAGGATATTACAGATATCTTAACACTAGCCCAAAGCAATTACTTTCAGCCAGCCGCATCGCCCGGTAACATTACAAAGCATGATTTTATTTCTGTTTATGCTAACCAATTTGTCAAAAATATCCGGGAAGCCGTCAATCATCCAGATAATTTTGAGCAACCACTAACAGGATTAAAAATTGTTGTGGATGCGGGTAATGGTGCTGGCGGTTTTTATGTTGATAAAGTCTTAAAACCTTTAGGTGCAGACACCACCGGCAGTCAGTTTTTAGAACCTGATGGTACTTTCCCCAATCATGTGCCAAATCCCGAAGATAAACAGGCAATGCAGTCAATTTGTCAAGCGGTAATTGAACATCATGCTGATTTTGGGATTATTTTTGATACCGATGTCGATCGCAGTGCGGCCGTCGATGGAGTTGGCAAGGAACTGAATCGCAATCGCTTAATTGCCTTGATTTCTGCCATTATATTAAAAGAACACCCAGGCTCTACCATTGTTACCGATTCTATCACCTCCGATGGCTTGACACAATTCATCGAACAGGATCTAAAAGGGATTCACCACCGCTTTAAACGCGGGTACAAAAATGTGATTGACGAGTCGATTCGCCTCAATGAAGCCGGACAAGAATCATGGCTAGCGATTGAAACCTCTGGACATGGAGCTTTGAAAGAAAATTACTTTCTGGATGATGGCGCTTATTTGGTCAGCAAATTATTGATTGAATTGGCTAAGTCAAAGCTAGCAAATCAATCTTTGCCAGAGTTAATTGCGAATTTAAAAGAACCCGAAGAAAGTGCCGAATTTCGGATTAAACTTGGTGTAGATGATTTCAAGGCTCACGGCGATCGCGTGATTGAACAACTGCAACAATTTGTCTCAACGCAAGCAGACTGGAAAATAGTTCCCAATAACTATGAAGGTTTGCGAATTTCCTGCACCTCACCTAGCGAATCCGGCTGGTTTCTGTTACGCTTATCACTCCACGATCCGGTGATGCCTTTG
This sequence comes from Microcoleus sp. T3_D1, assembly GCF_036700405.1. NCBI lineage: Bacteria > Bacillati > Cyanobacteriota > Cyanophyceae > Oscillatoriales > Microcoleaceae > Microcoleus > Microcoleus sp. T3_D1. The sequence goes on along the minus strand of NZ_JAUBOV010000005.1, from coordinate 86,659 downwards.
AATGTTGAGTCTAATGTTAAGGGTGGTGTTGCTCACATAGTGCCTCGGCTTTTAGCTTTTTTCCAAACAACAGAATCCCTTGATTTTTCGGCACTATCGATCTAAGTTTTACTCGTGTCAGACTATTAGTAAACCAAACCCAAGGAGGAATTTAATCATGTGGCTTTTAATCATAAAATGTTCTGCTGAAAGCTGGGATACCCATTCCAAAGCTTTCAAAGCCATTGCTGCCAAATATCCGGCCACGCCTTCCTCTTCCAAAAAGATGAAAGGCGATGGTCAACGCATCATGGAATATCAGCTTGAGAATGTCAATGATGTAGAGGAATTTATGGAAGAATGCTTGACCTTAGATGGTTTCACCGCTGCCTTTGAATCCCTCTAATTCTAGGTGATAGATTATAGCCATTCTCAATTTTTATCTCATACCATTTTAGATGTGAGATTTTAAAATTGGGAATTAATACTATTTACTCAAAAATTAGGCTACAATAACTAGAGAGTTTTAGGAAGGTTCTCCGAAAATAAACTGCCACGAAAGAATTGATTTAAGAGCAGAGGAGTTAAAAATAATTTTGTGGTAAGCTGCTACGCATTTAAATTGAATCCAGAGACGGGCAGGATGCCCGTTCCACAATAATTATAGAAAACTTGACTGTCAAATTAGGTGTACAACAGCTTAGCGCCGTGAACTATAACTAATATTAATTATTAAAAGTTATGCAACAGTAGCTAGGACTGATAAAATATAATCCCATCCGCTTAGGAATGAGAATTAAATAACTTCCACAAGTTTGTGGGATGGGCGTCCCGCCCGTCCCACAATAACAATTAAAATTGTAAGTTATTTAATTCGCGATCCTTAGAGATGAAGAGTGTTTCTGTGGAAACTTGGGTTTTCCTAGATTTGTAGTGGAAACGGTAGTGTGAGCGTCTGGCTCAAGCGGGCTTTCCTCCCCGCACTAGAGAAATTTTTATTATTCTTATCACCTCAAGTTAAGCATTTATTTAAGTTAGTCTCTCATCTCCCAATCTGTTACCAAGCTTTTTACCTACGGCTGTTTCTCTCGAATCATTGCGGATTGGTATAGTTAGTCTAGATATTAAAAACATATCAGCGAGACAAAGGTTAAGGACAGCTAGTGATGGTAATGAGTGTGAATCGAGACAACTGCGGGCTAAGTACGGAAATAATTACAGGTCGGATTTTGCGGTGGGGGCAGTTGAAAGTAGACAAGCTAACCGCCAGTTCGATCGGGGGAATTGTTGCTGGCTTTCTGAGTTTTGCCCTGCCGGTGCAAGCTTTGCAGGTAGTTGTGACGCCGGCAAATCCCCAACTGGGAGATACGCTGTCAGTAATGATTCAGGTTGACGGTAACGGCGGGGAAACTCCAACAGTTTCTCTACAGCAAAAAAACTACCCCGCGTTTCCGATCGGCAACGGTCGCTTTCGGGCCCTGCTACCGACGACGCCGCTAGAGAAACCCGGTGCCCGCCAACTCCAAGTCGCAGGTGACGGACAAGTGCAGAAGTTGAGCGTGCAAGTGCGCGATCGCAATTTTCCCACTCAATCCATCTGGCTACCGCCTGGGAAAGACAGCGAAGGTACAGATGCTGAATTCGATCGCGTAGACGCATTTAAAGCACTCGTGACACCCGAAAAATTTTGGGACGGCAAATTGTTGCGCCCCAACTCCGGCGAAATTACCACTATTTACGGAGTTCGCCGATACTATAATGGGGTATTTGCTCAGGACTACTACCACCGCGGCGTTGATTACGCGGGTGCTTACGGTTCCCCTGTAGTCGCACCGGCAGCAGGTCGGGTATCTCTAGTGGGACGCGAATCCCAAGGGTTCAAAATCCACGGGAACGTCGTTGGTATCGACCACGGTCAAGGGCTAGCAAGCATTTTGATGCACCTCAGCCGGATTGATGTCAAGGAAGGCGATTTTGTGAAAGCAGGTCAAGTAATTGGTACTCTGGGGTCAACGGGGGCTTCGACAGGCCCTCACCTGCACTGGGGACTTTACGTGCATGGGCAGTCGGTCGATCCTGTACCTTGGCGGCTTCAGGGAGTTGAGTAGGAGTTTTTACAGGTTTTGACGGATAAAGCAGTCAATTATGGGGTAAGTTTGTGGCTGGGGTGTGCAGATAACTGTGATGGGTTATCAGTATTGAGTTAGGATTTATATAAAATTTCTCAACTCAACTCTCAAAACTTGAATCTCAAGACGCTAACAATCGCGTCTTCACAAAACTTTATTGATGATGCCGTTGAGCGGGGACGCATATATGAGTATTGAAAAAATTGTTGAACAGGCTTTGCAGGATGGCTATTTAACGCCGTCTATGGAAGCTGAGGTGGGACGGATCTGCAATACGGCTTCGGAATTGTCGATCGAAGAGTACATGGCTCTCGATCGTCTCATGGGATCTTTGTTGACTGGCGAAGTTGTGGTTCTGCCACGCAAACAGTTCATCAACGTGATGGAAGAGTTGGTACTCAGCGATGCGATCGCTAGAGTGGCAGAAATTGAGGCGACGAGTGACCTTAGTCTGGATGTGGGAGATATTGCAGCTTATGCTTTAAATAGGCTGCCACCTCTGTACGCTACGACGGAAGAGGGAGCTCATTTTCAAAGGGCCAGGGCTAAAGAGCAACTTCACGATTTGATTTCCAAAGAAGTCAACGCAGCGATCGCCCGCAACTTGGATCGGCCCGACACCCCAAACCCCACAGCTTTGGGCAAGTCTTCGGGAAACGAAGTTCTTTCACAGCTAAGCACTTGGCTGCAAGCTAACGCCACTAATTTTGAGCCGCAGCCTTAGTACCACCCCAATAGCTCTATTTTAGATTAAGTCGATCCCGCTCAATTCAGAAAGCGGGATTTTTAGTTTCCGCAGCGCCCAAGATTCATCAGAAGGCAGAAGCCAGAAGGCAGAAGCCAGAATTCAAGAACAAAAAATTAAAATTTAAGAGTTTTTATTTGATGTAAAAAATAAAAAACTCCCTCTTCCTTCTTCCTTGTTCCTGACATCCGTTACATCCGTTACATCCGTTATAAAATCCGTTGCCGAACTTCCTTCTTCCTTCAAACGATTAATTGCTGCTGTCAGAAGACTCAGCCGAAGGGCCAGCGGTAACTTTTGTCTCTCGCTTTTCGCGTTTTTTCCGTTCCGCTTGGATGACATCTTGAAGCACTATTCGCGCTTGGGCCATTTTTTCCAAATTGCTGCGGTACAAATCTAAATCTTTGCTAACTTTGTCTTCTGGCAGGTGCAAGGCCGCACTGACTTTGGCGATCGCATCGTTTCGCGTGTCTTGGTCTTTTACCAAGTTAGGGTCAGCTTTTTCTAATAGCGAGAACAAACCGATCGCGAACAAGCGGCTGTACTTAAATTGAGGGTTGCTGGCGATCGCCCCTAAAGACGCTTGCAAATCCGCTGTATCTTCAAAGCTGGTCGAGCGATCGATCCACGAGAGCAACTCTTGCCCGGAAAGTCGATCTGCCACGCTTTCCAAGCGCTGAGCGTCTTGCTTGTAGCGCTCTGGATCGTCTTCTAGGGACTTGCACAAAGCGTTAAAAATCGAAACTCTGTCGGCTTCTGGGGCGTACCCAAGCATGAATCGATCGAAAGCTGTCACTACACCCAAAGCATAAATCGGGTCGTATTGAAAATCGGCATTCGCCGAAAGCAAGTGCATTTCTACCATCAACTCTTCCACCACTCGACGGTAAATTGAGTTGATCGGTCGAGTGTGAATCGTATAGAAACTTCGCTTAGTATCTGAAACAGTACGGTTATTGTTCACCTGAGTCTTATAGATAAATAATTTTGCCGTAGCGGGCGTGCCAGCGCGGCGTGAGTAAAGTCGGGGGAGTCTCTCTGCGATCGGGCTGACAAAAATTGCCAGTTTTTTAAGCGTTGCCGCCGGATTGCGAGACAAAATTTTATCTAAAAATATTTTACGCGCGATCGGCAGCAACAATTAATATGTCGCAATATGAGGGAAAAAACCCAGTATCTTTACAATCATAGCTCTTCTGGGATCGCTCATAAATCTCATCTTCTGACTTGCCCAGCCTTGATATGGTTTTACATATCACAATAACTTTTTCTTGTCAATCCCTAATCCTCAAAAAACAAACATGACAATTTCTCCTGAATTAATAGCTTTAGCCCAGTACATGGCGGGCGAATTTGACAACCGAGAACAAGCGCTAGCAGAGCCGGCGTGGTACGTCCACCTTCGTATGTGGCAAAGACCACTACCCGTTCCTTTATTTTCCGAACCCAGCATTGCCCTGTTTGCCGAACAAGCCAACATTCTGGAATTAGACAAGCCATACCGCCCCCGCATCGTGCAACTGAGGCACTCACAGATAGCGCCAGGACTTATCGAAGCTCAGTATTATATGTTCAACGACATTGCAGCCGTCAAAGGAGCCGGTTGCAACCCCGACTTGCTGGGAAAGCTAACGAAGGAGCAAATCCAACTCCTCCCCGGCTGCACCCTCTCGGTTGCGGTGCAAAATTTAGCCTCAAACGGCTATCGATTTCGGGCATCTTTGCCGGAGGGCACTCGCTGCGGCTTTGCCTACGGGGGGCAAAATTACCAAGTAGACTTGGGATTTGAAGCCGCAGGCGAGGAATTTCTCAGCTACGACAAAGGAATAAGCCCCACCACAGGCAAGGCTATCTGGGGAGCTTTAATGGGCCCTTTTAGATTTGTCAAGCGTCAGGATTTTGCTGCTGAGATATTGGTTTGAAGCAAGAAGCAACAAGAAACTAGGAAGAAAAATATAGCTATCTAGGATAGAAGGCAAGACTTTACCTTGACCTATTCTTCTACTTTAGTGTTTTGGTGAACCTCTCAACCTCTCAAGAAAGGAAGAAAGCATAAGGAAGCTGGCAATAATTTACCTGCTTCCTGTTCTTGTGCAGGGTTCCGGCGCTTTTTGTGAGCCTCAAGCTTAAATTGCGCTTACACCGCAACCGATGCAAGCGAGAGTGGTCAACTTGCGCGCGGCACCCCCTCTAGAGCTTCTTCTTCCGTTTCAAAGATTTCAAACACAGAATCCATCATGGTGACTTCAAACACCAGTTTGGCTTCGGGATGAACATTGCAAATGCGGAAACTTCCCTTAACTTTATCCGCATCCCGCATACCTGCTACAAGTGAGGTCAGGCCAGAGCTATCGATAAAGTTAACCTGACCAAGATTCACTACAACATGGCGGCTAAGTTTGGAAATACACTCTTGCAACTTGAGGCGGAATTGCCAAGCTGTAGTGATGTCCAACCGTCCTGTCGGTGCTAAGACGATAACTGTTGTACCGTCTTGAAGCGTGTGGGTTTTTTGATCAATATGAATCACTGACCCTTCCCTCAAATTTATTATCTATCGCGGTGGTTACTGTCCCAGTAGTTTAACTCAGGTCGGTGACTGCTGAGGCATCCAATTCGCCCAATCTTGCGGTTTTAAGAACTTGGAGTAGAGTTCGGCTTCGGGAGAGTTGGGTTCTGGCTCGTAACAGTATTCCCAGCGTACCAAAGGTGGCAGGGACATGAGAATCGATTCGGTGCGTCCGTTGGTTTGCAAACCAAAGGTCGTGCCTCGATCGTACACCAAGTTAAATTCAACGTAACGGCCACGGCGGTAAAGTTGGAAATTACGCTCGCGCTCGCCGTATTCTTTCGATCGGTGCTTTTCAACAATTGGGGTGTAAGCTGGCAAAAATGCCCGGCCGCAGTCCTGTACGAAGGCGAACAGCGACTCCCAAGTCCTCGGTTCCGGCACGCCGATGTTGTTGCTGCACTCAGCGGCCTTGCCTTTGACATGATGGTCGCGGTAAAGCGCGCCTTGAGCGCTTTGGTAGTCAAAAAACAGACCGCCCACGCCGCGGGTTTCTTGGCGGTGGGGGAGATAGAAATATTCGTCGCACCAAAGTTTAAATGTCGGATAATATCCGGGATGGTGGCGATCGCAAGTTGCTTTCAGAGTTTTGTGAAAATGAGCTGCATCCTCAGCCAAGGGGTAATAAGGAGTCAAATCCACACCGCCGCCAAACCACCAAATCGGCCCGGCCTCAAAATAGCGGTAATTCAGGTGAACCGTAGGCAAGTAGGGATTGCGGGGGTGCAGCACCATCGAAGTGCCAGTTGCATAAAAATCGTGACCTGCAGCTTCGGGGTGCTTGGCCAGAATCAAAGCCGGCAAACTTTCGCCCCACACTTGGGAAAAATTGACTCCCCCTTGTTCAAACACATCGCCTTCGCGCATGACGCGAGAACGTCCGCCCCCGCCTTCGGAGCGTTCCCAAGAGTCCTCCTTAAATTTGCCAACGCCATCGAGCTGTTCGAGGGATTGACAAATTTCGTCTTGTAGGGTTTTCATAAATTGGCTGACTCTAGCTCTAGAGTCAGCGGGCGGCAAAAACGGGGAAGTGGCGGTTTTAAGTGTGGTAGAAACTGTCATCCGATTTAAGATTTAAGATTTTAGATTGAAGAATTGAAGAATTGCGACCACGGCTCAATTCGCCTATTGTGACCAAATTGCTTTCGGTCGTAGAAATTCTTGCCGATCGCATTTGAGTTTGAGATTGACCGTGAGTCCCAAATCCTGTCGTCATGTAATTATGCCACCGCAGGTCTGCAAACGATCGCTATGAAGTTACATTAAAAAATAGCAATAAAAATATACTTAAACCTGCGATCGAAAATTCGCAAACCCAATTGCAGAGCTATGGTGGAGAACACAATGCCCAATACACTCGATGTTAGTTCAGTCTTAGAAATCCTGCGACCCGTGCAAGACCCCGAACTGCAAAAGAGTTTGGTGGAATTGAACATGATTCGTAACATAAAAATTGACGGCGGTGTCGTCAGTTTTACTTTAGTGCTGACAACGCCTGCTTGCCCGCTGCGAGAATTTATTGTCGAAGATTGCCAAAAAGCGGTCAAACAGTTGCCAGGAGTCGAAAAAGTGGCAGTGGAGGTGACAGCCGAGACGCCGCAGCAGAAGGGAGTGGTCGATCGCCAAGGCATTGAAGGCGTGAAAAATATTATCGCAATATCCAGCGGCAAAGGCGGCGTCGGCAAAAGCACGGTGGCGGTAAACGTCGCAGTAGCGCTAGCCCAAACCGGCGCTAAGGTGGGTTTGCTGGATGCGGATATCTATGGGCCCAACGACCCCAATATGTTGGGTTTGGGGGACGCAAAAGTGATGGTTAGGGACGGAAAAAGCGGGGAAAGCCTCGAACCCGCCTTCAACTACGGCGTCAAATTAGTGTCGATGGCATTTTTAATTGACAAAGACCAACCCGTGATTTGGCGCGGCCCGATGTTGAACGGGATCATTCGGCAGTTCCTGTATCAGGTGAATTGGGGCGATTTAGACTATCTGATTGTCGATATGCCTCCGGGTACGGGAGACGCGCAGTTGACAATGGCGCAGGCTGTGCCGATGGCTGGTGTGGTGATCGTGACGACGCCGCAGACTGTCGCTTTGTTGGACTCCCGCAAGGGGTTAAAGATGTTCCAGCAGTTGGGAGTGTCGGTGCTGGGAATTGTGGAAAACATGAGCTATTTTGTGCCACCCGATATGCCCGATAAGCAATACGATATTTTCGGTTCCGGTGGCGGGGAAAAGACTGCTGCTGAGTTGGGAGTGCCGCTGTTAGGCCGCATTCCGCTGGAAATTCCGTTGCGGGAAGGTGGCGATTCGGGGGTGCCGATCGTCGTGGGACAACCGGGTTCTGCTTCAGCTAGGGAGTTGCGGGCGATCGCGGGTCGCATTGCCGGTAAAGTTTCCGTAGCAGCCTTAGCCTAACTCACATCTTGGATTGTTAATCAGCTTTTGATGGGCGGGCGTCCCGCCCAACCCCTACTCCCCACAAGAAACCTGTTGAATTTGTGGAACAGGCATCTTGCCTGTTGAATTTGTGGAACAGGCATCTTGCCTGTTGAATTTGTGGAACAGGCATCTTGCCTGTTGAATTTGTGGAACAGGCATCTTGCCTGTGCTTGTTTGTGGAACAGGCATCT
>NZ_JAUBOV010000005.1:45939-78507 GCF_036700405.1 Microcoleus sp. T3_D1 | reverse complement strand
TTTGTGGAACAGGCATCTTGCCTGTTGAATTTGTGGAACAGGCATCTTGCCTGTGCTTGTTTGTGGAACAGGCATCTTGCCTGTGCTTGTTTGTGGAACAGGCATCTTGCCTGTGCTTGTTTCTGGAACAGGCATCTTGCCTGTTTTAGCATCAACTCTCGATCGCCAAGAAAAGGTAAACTATAAACAGCAAACATAACATTCAAACAATTATGATTTTTCCAGGTTCGGCAGTTCGAGTTAAAGATAAGGGTGAGATTTACTACGCATTTCAAGGACAAGTCCAGCGAGTTACCGACGGGAAAGTCGCGGTACTGTTTGAAGGCGGGAATTGGGACAAGCTGATTACGTTCCGCCTGTCGCAGTTGGAACTTGTCGATGCTACGGCTGGTCGCGCGAAATAGTCAGCGGTCATTAGTCATTGTTAATGGGTAATTTGTAATTGCTAAAGTACCCAATACCAGGCTACTAACTCATGACCCTTGAAAACTAGCACAAAACCAATGACGAATGACTAATGACTGATGACGAATGACTAATGACTAATCACTAAAACTATGCGTTTACCTTTACCCCAATTTGCTACAAAAGAGCGCCATCCCGATCGCATTGCTGAGGTTATCGAGACGGCAACTTCGGAGTTTTTGGCTCAATGTTTGGAACCGTTCGACTTAAGCTTTCCCGTGATGCCGCCTTTTGGGAGTTGGGTGAAGGCCGAGGATGAAGAGTCAAAAAATCAAATTTACGGCGTGGTTTATTACGCTACGACTAGCCCGATCGACTCGGTGCACAGAGCTCGCGCTTTGGGTTTGTCCCTCGAAGAGTTGCGGGAAGAACAACCGCAGATTTTTGCGATGCTAAAAACCGAGTTTCGAGTGGCGATTGTGGGGTTTGAGGCTGCGCCGGAAAGGTTGAACGGTCACGGCCCATCGAGGGGTAAAATTTATCAGTATTTGCCGCCGCGCCCGCCGCAAATTCACCAGGCGGTTTATCGCTGCGAACCGGATGAGGTGATTGATTTTACGGTGCAGTTGGATTTTTTGAGGACGCTGCTGGGGGTGACTAATGCGCCGGTGGAGGCGCTGACGGCGGCGGCGATTCGGGAGATTTATCAGTTGCGGATGCGCGATCGATCTTGGTTGGTGGAAGCGGGGAGGAGTTTGAGTGTTTTGTTGAAGGATGATTATGACAGGTTGAGGGTGATTTTGAGTCAGATTCATCCGTAGGGGACATTGGACAGTTTTCCGATCTGGAAAGAGGACTGTTAATCTAATTAGTCCTCTTGATTCATCGCACTTATTCTCCTACTTTTTCTTGCACTCGCCGATATTTACCATCTAAACGTTCCTGTCGCTGACGGCGATTATCAGCTTCTAACATTGCCAGCACTTCATCTAACTTTAAATTGACAACATCAAGCTGCTGGCAAACTTTACGTATCCCAGCAACATTTCGCTGTCTTGTCTCTAAATCGGGTATTCTGGGCTGTTGAGTCATGGCAGATTCCAACTCCTTTTAATTTCTCGAATACTTGCTTCAGAGCCATCGGCTGCTGCTTCTGTCTCTGCGATCGTCCTATACAGAAACTCTAGCACATCGGCTGTTGCTGCTGGTTGAGATTCTGCTACCTGTTGCAAGATTCTGTGCAAACGGTTGTAGGGAATTCTCAGACGTTCCTTAACATTATCAATTGCTTCTAGCTCAGGCATTGTTTCCTCTGTTTCGCCAAATTGCTGTAAGAGGGAATATTCGGCTGCTGTTGCTGTGTCCAGAAGTGCGACTAACCGCTGTTGCAATCCCAAAATAGTGCTGATAGTTGGGTCGGGTAATTTTGCCATAAATTTGAATTTGGAGGATGACAAATTATCAGTATATTAGCACTTGGTACGGTCTAGAAACAGGTAATTTAGAGAATTGGCAAAGGAAGAAACGATCGCACTTAATTCAAAATGCGATCGCCCCATTCAGTTTTGCAGAACACTGCGTCTGATGTAAAAGAGCATTTTTGCCCAATTTAATCTAAAGAAACATAGCGAATCAAACTCCGCATGAGCTTGCCGATAGTCGGGGCAGGTAAAATCTGCGACCATTCTTGAACTGCTGCAAAGCGACGCAAGTAGAGTGCGCTAACAATTTTATCGATTCCCTTCTGGGAACCAATCACTAGGATCAGCACAGGTTCCCGGTCTGGTTCAGCAGGCACAGGATTTGGCTGCGATGTCGGCGATGTCGGGATTTCGTTGATATCTGTGGAAACAAAAAGCTGTGTTTGAGTCATTGCGGTCGATCTCCTCGATCTAATAGGTGCTAATTGTCAACCGATCGCAGTGTAGCGCATTAGATGACAATCAGCAACGTTTACAGGAGCATGACTCTCTGACACAATCGGGAGCATGGGAAGAGCAGGAAAAGCCCTCAAAAAAATATTAGAGGCATACGATATCAGTCAATATCAATTGGCGGCAAAGATGGAAATCGATCGCTCAAACGTTAGCCGTTGGGTGAGTGAAGAACGAGATCCATCCGCTGAGGCGGTATTTGCGATTAAGCAAGCGTTGCAGACATTCAATCGGGAGGCGGCTGATGAATTCGTCAGGTTGTACCTGGGAAATGGCGAGGAAAACGGTTAGGTTCTCAGGTGTGGACAGCGCCCCACCGATCGCCCTTGCTGCATTCAAGGGCGATCGCGCATTAGTTTGCAATAATTTATTTAAAGCGAGGAAGATTATATGTGGGTAGAGCTAACAGCGCTAAATCAAGTTCCCGAATGGGGTGTGTTGAAGGTAAAAGTTGACGAAACTTCAGTGATTTTGAATCGTCAAGGCATGAATGTCACTTGTTACCGCAATGCTTGCACTCATTTAGAATATCCGATCGACATGGGTAAGGTAAATAACGGTATCATTACCTGTCCGTTTCACAAATATCAGTACAAGTTAGATACGGGTAAATGTTTGAATGCACTAGGCGATGCCCTGGAATCTTATCCGGTAAAGATTGAGGGCGATCGCGTTTTTGTAGAAATAGATTAGTCATTAATCTTAGGAGCGCGAATTAAATAACTTACAATTTTAATTGTTATTGTGGGATGGGCGTCCCGCCCGTCCTTTTTGGACGGGCGGGACGCCCATCCCACAATCTTGTGGAAGTTATTTAATTCTCATTCCTTAGCTAAGTCCGACAGGGGTTGAAACCCCTGTCTCATAGCTAAAGTCGTCTAAAGACGACTGTAGATTAATATTTGATATCAAGTCCGGGTTAAATACCCCCTCACTCTCTTAGTCTGCGGAGGCAGACTTTGTTTGACAAGGAGCGGTTTCAACCGCCGAACCATCTTTCAACCTACCATTTTCGCCCGCCGCTGGCGGAGGAAAACCGCCAAAAGCCCGATCGCACCTACCGTCAACAGTAGCCATTCTTCCGGTTCAGGAACCCCCGAAACATTCAGAGGATTATTCGGCTTACTCAACTGTTCCTTACCGGATTCTACCTCTCTGTCAAATCGATCGCTCTTAGCTTCCGCTGCTTTTAGCTGCTCCCTTTGCGCGTCATTAACTAACACAATCATCGAAGAATAAGGAGTCACCACTTTGAAATTTTTAGCTACTGCGTGCATCGCATCCAGTTGCGTCAGTTGATTTGAACTTTTCTGCTTGCTAAGTGCAGTTATCAACTGCCGCGCAGCTATCGGTTTAAAGCCTTCATTTCCGGCATTTTTCGGCTCTGCAACTGCCGCCGATTTTGCGGTTTTTTTCGACTGCGGGATTTTGGCATAACTCCAAGCATAGCCGTCAACAACGCTAACTGTAGATTCGCCCGAAGCTGCTGTTGTTGCTACTCGCTGCATCGCCTCTTTCATATCCGTAGCAACTCCACCACCGCTATCTTGAATAGCCTTTAAAGTAGCGTCGTCGTAGCCGGGGGGCAAACCTCCCAAATGCACTGTCCATAGGGGTGCAGAGATGGAAAGTTTAGGTTTGCGATCGTCTGACAATTCGTAGCTGTGGCGATCGCTCACCAAAAATACAGTATCGTAACTTTTATCGCCCCGCAACTGTGCAAACTGTTGCAGCATATCTTTGAGCTGGATCGTACCATAAAATGTCACCTTTGTCGCATCGAAATTGCGTACATCTTCCACAAACTTAGGTGGCATTCCCGCAGCGCTGGCGACATACAAATCAACAGTATTTTTGCCTGCTTCATTAGCTTTCAACCATTCAAAAGTCTCTTTTACTTCCTTACTTTCCGCCGCCATGCTGCGGGAAGTATCGAGAATAACTGCAAATTTCTTGCCTTGGGGTAACGAGTAATTTGCATCAGCCAACGGCTTAGCCGAAATGATATTTCCTCCCGGTAGAAGCGCCTGCTGCGCGGTTAGCGCTTGCTGTGCGACTGCGGGCAAAAAGGGTGGCAGCCAAGTTTCTCTTGCTTCTTTACCGCTGTATTTTACATCTTTCCCGGCGATCGTGCGGCGAGTATTTTGGTTCCAAAAAATGTTGCGTTTTTCAGCCAAAACAGGCATAGCCCAACCCTGCGGCTGGCGCATAACTTTGTAAGTAAGCCACAGGTGCATTTCCGTTGGCCCTTCTGTTTGGATAAATTCTCGTTTAGCCGGGATTGGAAAAGCCCGCAAGCGGTATTGTTTGGGGCCAATTTGTTCTAGCAAAGCCGGATCGACTCTTTCTACTACCTGTTGGTTGTAGACTTGCTGGGCGGCACCTCTAGGCGATACCGTAAATACAAAACGTTTGTTTAAATCCCCAGTATCTCCCAGCCAAACTCCTGTAACTGCGGCGCTTTCCGGCAGGGAAAAGTAGTAGAATACTTCTTGCAAGTTCGGCGTTTGATTTTTGTAAACTTCGTAGAGTTGAACGTCAGCCCAGTCGCCGTTTTCTTTGACTGTCACTTCTTGCGACTGCAACCACACTTTTTCCTCACTGACATTCAGCAAACCAGCTTTAGCTTCTTCCTGGTTTGAGGTTGACTGTACCGCGTGTTTTACTGCTTCGGTGTCGCCTTTTTGCAGTTCCGTATCGAAGAATTCGCCGTAGAGTTTTTCAGCTTTTTCTACATCAGCACTAGAGCCTTGATACAAAAACGGCGACATTAAAAAATTATAGCTGTTCTGCAAAGTTTTAGCCGCTCCGTCAGGCAAATTCAAACTATTTTTGTACATCTCATAAATGTGGTTGTTTTCTCCCACAGTGCTCAGGTAGCGGTAAGGCGACAAATAAGCGTTAACTAAGCCAGAGCGAATCATATCAGACTTGGCTAATAAAGTTTGGCGGCTGCTGTCGTTTGCGGGGGGAGTCGCCAGCATTTTCAGCGCTGCAACTTGTGGCTGCTGCTGCAAAGCCGAGAAAATAGCCAGCCAAGCTGCTATGACTCCCAAACTTCCGATTAGCGCTTTATTTTTCCCGTATTGTGCAGCAAAACTCTGCCATATTTTCCGCCCGGAATGAATGTAGAGAAAGCCGTACAGCGAAGGCATGACAACGAACAAGCTACAGGTTAAACCAAACAATATAAACGATAGGGGTAGCCAAATTAAAGCCCATGCCCAGGCCCCGTATCTAAACATATCCCAAAATGCTGATACCCATGTAAACTTGAAAAATTCAATGACTACAGTGAAGAATCCATAAAGTGTATACAATGCCACAGGTACAGCGTAATAAATCAGCAACGTTGCCGCCCAAATGCCAACTACTACCATTAAACTGTGACATCCTAATTGCAGCCACGCACTTCGCTTTTCTCCGATTAACCTGAAAAAACGAGGCTGTTTATTATGGGAATTCTGGGAATCGAAAATATTTTGAACATTTTCTCTTTTACCCAGATATCCGTACAGCATTTCCACTGAAAATGCTGCAATGCACAAAGCAATAGTAGCGATGATTTGAGAACTAGCTGGGGTGAGTTCTCGCAGCAGGAACAAGCGGAGCAAACACAGCAAAAATAGCGGTGCTTCTACGCCGTAAAACCAACGCATTAGCTGTAGGGGTTGCTTGCCGAAACGCCCAGCTCCTATTACAGTACATACAGTGGGTACTGCGATCGTAGCTGCCATCGTCAAAGAAAACTCTAGCGGGATAGTGCCCTCGATTGTCGCCATAATTAATGGCACTCCTATAATCGGCAAAATTCCCAAGTAAACAATCGATAAAAAAGTCAAATTCCACAGCCAAAAAATTGTTTTAAAAACTCCATCAAACACCTGTTTAATTTTCATTTATTTCTCCTTGTAAGCTTTGTTTAACGGTATCGTAGACGTTACTCGCAAACTCTTTTACTTCCTGATTCTCGGCTTGTAGCGAACTGTCAAATAAAATGGAAACTAGCACCCAATTGTGGTTTTTGTGGGTGAGGTCGCTGCCGATACGGGACATGAAGTTATCTGTAGTTAGCTGTGCAGATTGCAGCCAGTATGCTGCTGATAATTGGTTGTTTTTGAGAGACAGCCAGCGCGCTGTTACTGAAGGAGTTAGTTGTTTTTTTTCTATGCCATTGACGGGAATTCCGCTTGCTACAAAACACAATTCGGGGGCGTGATAAGTTTGCCAGGATGTGCTCGCTACTGTGAGCATGGAACCGCGCAAGTTGCCGGCGACAAATCTGATTTTTTGTGTTTGCGTGTCTGGATAGTTGCCAAAGAATTTTTGTTCGCTAGGATTCAGGGGAATCGACTCTGATTTAATGTATTCAGGCAATCTTAAAGGTGCGATCGCCATTTTTGCCGTTTCTACGTGAGACAGTTGAGCCATTACTGCCAAAACTGCGACTGCTGCAATTATTCCTGGTTTGGCTAAAGGGTGATTTTGCAGAATTTCTGAGTTGGGTTTGGCAGAAATACCGCTGGTTTTTTCTGGCTGAAATTTCGGTACTCGTTGCAGCATTAACCACGTCACAAAACAAGCACATACTAAACCGACTATTCCCAGAGGAACGTGCATAATTTGTGCTATGTTGGGCTGTTTAAACACTTCTGAAACCAGGACTAACACGGCAACCCGCGCAGTGTTAGCACATACCAACATTAAGAGATTAGCCGCGCCGACTGCTAGCCATCTTAAGCTCAATTTACGCCCTTCCAGCCAGGTAGCAGCTAGCAAAAAGAGCGTTCCCACTAAGAGGGTTTTAATGCCGCTACAAGGCACGTCCACGTGAGCGATGCCGTTTTCCAAAACGATAATATCGTAAGAAGAAATCGCCCCAACGTGCAGCATTGAGAGCAACTGTTCTACTACCTGAGCAGTAAGCACTCGCGCCGGCAAACCTAATCCGCTATTAAACTGACTGTTGAATGGTAAAATACAAGCCAGCAAGCCCGCAACTGGCAAGTTTTTTCGCCAAAAGTTCTGCTCTACCAATAAGCCGCACAGCCCGTAAGTTCCGAGGATAAATAGCAGGACAGTAAGTTGTTTGATATCAATTATGTACTGAAGGGCGATCGAGCAAATACCCGCACCCAACATCAATAGCAGCGGATCTCGCCTCAAAACGAAATGGGGCGAAAATCCGGGCGGGCGATCCGAGTTCCCAATCGATCGCACTCCTAATGCTACAATCAGAAAGCCAATTACTATCTTGTACAGTGTGGGTATCTCAACAAACGAGGATAACAGCCACTTAACAGCCGAGATATTGGCCCAAAACCAAGCAAGCGCCAGCAAAAAAGGAGCCAGCCAAACCAAATAAACAGCAGGATGAGGAGTAACAGAATCTGGAATTGCAGAATCAGTGATATTGGTGCGCTGCATGATACCGCTTGACATTCACGTTGGTGACATCTTAGCTCAGTCAAATTGGTAATGTCCAGACCGATTATTTAAGTTTTGTCAAGCTTCAATTTTCTCTACAGAGAAGCTAGCGTTATAATAATTATTTTTAGCGGAGGTAAAAATGAGCGAAAAAAGCCCAGGATACAAAATTGTTAGCGATAACCGACAAGCGCGCCATCTCTATGAAATTATAGAGACATACCAAGTGGGAATCGAGTTGAAGGGAACTGAAGTCAAATCTATTCGGGAAGGAAAAGCAAATTTGCGGGACGGGTATGGCTTAGTTCGGAACGGGGAACTGTGGCTGATCAACGTTCACATTTCGCCTTGGAGAAGTGCTAGCAACTATTTTAATCATGAACCCCGCCGCACACGTAAATTGCTGATGCACAAGCAGGAAATTCGCAAATTAATTGGCAAAGTGGAAGAAAAAGGGTTGACTTTAGTGCCGTTAAAAATGTATTTGAAAGGCGGCTGGGTAAAACTGGATATCGGTTTGGGTAAAGGGAAGAAACTGTACGACAAGCGCGAAGATTTGAAGAAACGCGAAGACAAGCGGGATATGGAAAGAGCGATGAAGCAATTTTAGTCATTAGTCATTAGTCATTAGTCAGTAGTCATTAGTCAGTAGTCATTAGTCAGTAGTCATTAGTCATTAGTCAACAATTCCCCAGTCAACAGTCAACAATTCCCCTGCCATCAGTCATTAGTCCTTAGTCATTAGACATCTCCGAAAAATCAACTAAAATCTTTGCTACTCGAAGGTTGAAAGTTAATTTATGGAGATGTTTATTAGTCAGGAGTCATTAGTGATTCATGATTGGTGATTGCTCATTAATGATTGGCTATTTTAAATCGAGTTCGGTTAATTACTCATCATAAAATTGTTCGATATACCCCGTTGAGAATTTTTAGGACTTCCATCGTCACTACAAACTTAATTAGAGTTATTTCACCGCAGTCCATCTTATAGAAGATTCCAGGTTGAGGAACTAAACCCCAGCTCGTTCGCTCCAGGTAGGGACACGGCCCAGGGTAAGTTCCTACACTTCATAAACGTGGAATACGCTGTATCTCCTCATAAAGTTGCATACTGTCGATCGACTGACCGCTGAGTAAGTATTATTACTTAGGCAATGGGAACAGTTCTACCTTCTTGCTGCTTGCCGCTTCTTTTTCCTGAAAATATCCGGATGGCTTGTGGAGTCTCATGAATGATTAACCTATGCTCGAATACCTCTGGGTAGTGGGAGCATTACCCAAGCATTCGGCTGTGGAGTGACAAACTCTTATGAGAAATGGGCTCAAACCTGAGTCATTTCGTAAGATTATGAGGCCATTAGGGTGGCAATTAAATCTGGCGAACAAAATATCGCTCAACTCTCAAGTTAAAAAATGCTAAAAATGACACCATTAGCTAACATTTTCAATGCCATGAAAGAGCCAGCAAAAAAGCATCACAACTCGAAGTGGGGAGCCTTCTTGCTGATCCTAGCAGTAGGCTTTGGCGGCTGGAAAATTGGGAGGCCGGAACTGGCATCTTTTTTTAATAATATCGCCTTTGAAAACTACAAAGCCAATCGATTGGCTGATACTCAACAAGCATATGAGTTAGCGCTCAGGGTAGATCCAAAAAGCCGAACAGCTCTTTACAATTTAGGATGGCTTTGCGAAGAGGTGCAAGATTTACAATGCGCCCGAGGAAAATATCTGCAAGCTGCAAAACTCGGTCTGCCTGCTGCTTACAGCAACCTGGCTAGGTTATATATAGTCGATCAAAAAAACTATCCGGCTGCCGTTCACTTCCTGTGGCAAGGTTTGAAATTAGCTGAGGACGATCGAGTAAAATATTCTTTACTCAAAAACTTGGGATGGGCTCGCCTGCAACAGGGTCGATATTCAGAGGCATTGCAACATCTGGATGCAGCGATTAAACTTGATAGTGAAGGGCCAGCAACTTACTGCTTAAAAGCGCAAGTCCTAGAAAAGATGAAAAATACTAAGGCAGCGCTACCGCAGTGGAAAATTTGTCTAAAGTATGCGGATTCTCAAGAATTCGATGAGGATATATGGATAGGGATGGCACGTCAACGATTAAACGAGGAAAAAACAAATAAATGAAACGCACAGTTTTGTTTTCATCAACCATACTGGCAATTATAACGGTACTGGAGCTAAGTCAAGCCTCAACAGCACTGCCAACTCCTTCGACTGTTAAAATTACAGTTAATGAATTAGTCGAAACGCCGTTCGACTCCAATCAATCGACGTGGCGGCGGTGCAGAGATAAAGATGGTGGAAAATATCCGTGTCCGAGATTCATCATGACTCCAGAGAGCGAAGAATAAGAGTTATTTTCAATAAATTTTGTAGAGTGTACCATCACCACTTTACAGCAACAGGTATGTAGTATGTAGTAGTAAGTATGCAGGGTGCGCGGTCCGCACCTTATAGCATTTGAGATTTGAGATTAAGAATTGAAGAATTGGAAATAACTTATGGCGATAATGGTTTGCAGCTTGCATAAAGCTGCATTCTTTTTTTGAACTGGTATAGCAATCCTCGCATCAGTTTCAATAACTGGTTAACTTCCACGCTCTGCCTGGGAACCGATGTAAGCGAGGCTCTGCCTCGGCCCAGACTATGGAGGCTCTTCCTCCGGATATGCGTTACCAGGCAGAGGCTGGTAACGAGTATAATCATTTAGGATTGCTATATAACTCCTAATCATTGCTGTATCGGCTATTGCTGGAATCCACACCGGGCGGGGAGAAAATCCCCGCCAGCAATTCTATCTACTCGCCCTCCGTCAAAGCTGAATCTTGCTGTTGGTGCGAGTTGCTGTAAAAACTAGCAATAATCGCCACCATCAACCACCAAAGCATATTAACTTCTGGCCGGTACCAAACTGTATCGACAAAACCGTGGGCCATCATGCCGGCTAAAGTTGCGATCGCCCCAATCAACCAAAACCCGTGATTCGATTTTAGATTTTGGATTTTAGATTGGGGATTTCGGGATTCTTCCTCTAAATTAGAGATGTTAAATTGTGCATCCCGCAGATTTTTGATCTGCAACAAACCTTGATTGACGGTGACAGTCATCAGCCACAGGAAACACATTAAACCCATAAAACCGGTTTCCACCACAATTTCCAGCAGCACAGAATAAGCGCTCAAAGCAGTGAATCTCGGCTTCATATAAAGCGGATAAACTTTATTAAAAGCAGTGTTTCCCGGCCCAATTCCGAGGATTGGCCGATCGCGAATCATGTCAATCACCGCCGTCCAAACATTAATCCGAAAATTGTTACTGCTGTCACCTCGGCCGATAAACATACTCGAAACTCGATCGCGCAGAGGCTCCACTAAAGCCACTCCTAAAATTAACGCCCCAGCCAAACCTCCTAACCCTAGCGGCAGCGCCCAAGTTCGCCAGAACCGAGGCATCAAAGGGCTGTACCAGTACCACAGCAGCACTAAAAATACCACCAGTAGAGCCACAAAACCGATCCAAGCACCCCGGCTGTCCGTGTAGCGCAAACACGCACAATTCACCACCAGCATCGTCAGCGCTAAAATTCTTGTTCCCCATCCTTTCCACACAAAAAGTGCGGCGGCGCTCAATGCAATGGCCGGCAGTAAATAGGAACCAAGCAAGTTAGGATTTCCCAGAAAGCTGTAAACTCGCGTGACATTGGCTTGAGTAGAAGTCGGATCGTTCCAAGTAGCTAGTGGCGGCACTTTGTCAATCCACTGCCGCACGCCGTAGAAACTGACAATTAAAGAGACGTTCAAAAATACGGCAATTAACCACGATCGCCAACGGGGATCTCGCAATATCCGAGCCATCAGCGCAAAAAACAGCAAATACAGCGTTAGCTTGCTCCAACCAGTAGCAGCGGCGACTTTCACCGGCGACATCGCCGTTGCGACGGTGGCAATCCCCCAGTACAGCAGTACCAGCAAGTGAATCGGCGTGAAGGGGATCGAGCGATCGTCCGAAACAGTCAGCAGCACCCAAAATGCAGCGCTAGCCGCCATCAACACCCCCACCAAGGCATTGTTTACAAACGGCGCCAAACCGAAAGTCAAGGCCAGCAAAACAAAACCCAAGGGTTCTGCCCACTGCATCAGCCAGCTACTTTGTCGCCAACTGCGTAAAGAGCCGATCGCCAAATTGAATAAATAACTTCTACTTTGCCACTGAGAGAGCGGCAAATTTGCCAGAGTTAATTGTTGCCAAACTGAATTCATTTTTAGATTGATTATTGGTAATTGGGAATTGGGAATTGGGAATTGGGAATTGAGTCTAAAAGCATCGACAATTGGTAGTAAGCTGTTACGCATCTAAATTGTATTTTTGGGCGGGCGACACGCTAGGGCCCCTACTCCCCACAAGAATTTGCTCGAATTTGATTGTCAAATGTAGATGCGCCTCAGCTTAACTCGCATCTTGAACCATTCTCGATTAAGGCTTTTGGGGTCGGCTCCACCCAGAATAAATTTCTTGTGGGCGGGGCACGCGAGCCCGCGCATAAAAGCCTTATTGAGAATGGTGCAACATCTCAGTATTAATTAACAAATGACTTGTTTCATCTTCCTTCTTCTTTCCATCCGTTACATCCGTTAGAAAATCCGTTGCCGAACTTCCTTCTTCCTTCTTTAGCCTTCCAACAATTCCGTAGCATTTGTGCAGGGCAACCAGAGCACGTAGCGATATCCAGATTCCGGGGTTCCTTGAATTGAGAGTTGACCGCCTTGAATTTCCACCAATTGGCAGCAAAGCAGCAGCCCCAAGCGTTCCCGCGCCCCGTAACCAGCTAACACCGGTGCACTATCCTCTGCATTCTGCGCCGCCAAAGCCGCCAACTCAGAAAACGCCAGCGTTAATCGCTGCGAACCCTGTGTCGGGAGTTGCGGTTCTCCGGGAGAGTGGGTTTCGGAGTTCGAGGGCGAACCGCTACCCGCTCCGACCTTCAACAAGTAGTCGGAGTAGAGTTTAGCATGGGGCAAACTTTCCCCTAACCAAGGATGAAAAACCCAAACTCCAATGTTGATACCCTCTTCTTTCCGAGAAACGTGGACTCGAATCACGCTGCCTGCCCCAGCAGATTGAATAATGCTAAAAATTAAGTGGTGCAGCATTTGCTGAACCTTATCTTTATCTACCAACCAGATGCGCGACCCGGGCCCCACGGACAAATTAATTTCTTGCTCTCGTCTACTTGCCACCGACGACAGGATTGTCACAACCTGCTGGCACAAAGTTTCTATATCGACTGCGGTTCGCTTCAAGGTGAAAGCGGAATCATCTAGTTCTGCCAGTTCCAAAATTTCTTCAACTAGCGATCGCAAAGAGCGGCTGCTGTCTTGGATCACGTCAATATATTCTTTTTGCTTGCTCGTTAAGGGGCCATAAATTTCTTGTTTCAACACGCTTGCCATGCCGAGGACAGAAGTGAGCGGTGTGAGCAATTCCTGCGCTAAATTATTCAGCAGTTTTACCTTAATTGAGTTAGTAGACAAATCGATAGGTTTGTTAGTCATCGCTAATTTTTATTAGTTCATGGTCGAGCGAGGGTTTGCGGTTCATTAGACCTATTCCAAAAGTCTATAACAATCTGTTTATAATTCGCCACATAAAAATATAGGGAAGAAAAATATATATTCCTTCTTCCCTGGAAGCTCTTCCTTATCTGAGTAATTAAGATTGAATCATTGCTTCTAAAGCTGATTGCAAGTCTTGAGTGAGTTCGGCAACTGCTAACCTGCGGCTGGTTTGATATCCCTCCCAACGATCGCTCACTGATATGGGTTCGCCTACGGTCATTTGTACCTGCTGTTTGCCCAACTTCGGCCGGCCGAAAGGATTTCCCCCTTTGATGCGAGCCAGTACGTCCCACAGCAGTAAAGTTGTTTCTGCCAAACGTTCTGCTGTCAGTTGTTCTGCGACGTACCTGCCGGTGACGGACACGAAACTTTCTACAAGTCTCATGTGCCACATCCGAAGACTTGCTTCTTCAGCGAGGCGATCGGCTAATCCTCTTTCTAAGGGAGAAAGTGCTGCAATATCTTTGATATCTTCTCGATAAATATACTCCCAGCCTGCTTGTTCCAGACGGCGGCAGCGGTCTATTAAACTGCCTTTGGGCTTTAAATTAAAATATTCTTCTGCTACTTGCAAACCCACGTCTAACAAAGCTTTCAGTCGAGCTATCATTACTTCATTACCAGAATCGTTTGCCGTTTTTTCTGGGAGCGATAACGATGTTAAAATAGATATTTGTGGCGGGAATGTTTTATGATAAAAACGGCTGTAAAACTCTTCCATCACTGCTAGCAAATGACCGCCCAGTCGGATAAGGCGCAGATATTGGAATTGGTGATTTTGGTTTTCGGAATCAGGATTGACCGTCTCTAAATTAGCGATGTCGGTGCGTTCTAAGGGTGGCAGTCCGCAATCAATTTCTAATTGAGTTAAAAGTTTTTCTAGGGGTTGCCAAGGTGGGTTGACATAGCGGTATTGAATGCCGATCGGCACAATTAAAACTTTTTCAGTGCGTCCGGCTTTCAGCAAATCTTCCAGGCACCAGAAGCCCATTTGAGCAATTCCCGGTTCGAGGGGGCTAACTATTTCATTGTGACCGTTGGTGGCGCCTTCTGGGGCGGCGGCGATCGGGAATTGGCTGTTGGCAAATAAATTGCGGGCCGATCGCAATCCTACGCGATCGATCTTACCGCGAACAATGGGAGTGCCACCCAGTTGAGAATACAACCAGCCGACTCCCGCACCGGCCCACAGGGGAATGCCGCGATCGTAGATAAAGTGGGAATGTACCGGGAATTGCAGGGGAATGCCTTTGGCCCGCGCCGCCTGGGGAACGAGTTTCCAAATTAGTTGTCCCAAACAGTAGGGATCGTCTGAGTTGGGGTGGCGGAAGGCTAGCAAGAAGCGAACTTTCTGATTTTGAAATTGGTGGAATAGTTCGGCGAGGGTTTCGACGTTTTCGGCTTGAACGTGGCTGATACTCGTCCGAAATCGCAGCCACCAGGGGAGTATTTGCTTACAACCTTGCATCACTAGCGGGTTGTAGGCTGGGGGTATGAATTCCAGCGGCGGCTGAACTTGGCTAATTGAATTGGGCATTTTGCGATTTTAAATTTTAGATTACTAGGCTGCGGTCAAAACTTCCAATTTTTATTACAATGCTGAAGTTTTTTTTATTAACCGCAGAGGACGCAGAGGACACGGAGGAAGAGAGGAGATAGCAAAGCGTGTCAATTTAACGTCAAAAGTATTACCTGTCTGGGATCGGATATTATGTCCAGTCGATCGACCACAATATTTTGGTCGGGGCGGGTTTAGGGGATTTCTGGCTTATATTACAACTTGGGGGTGAGCCCGCCCACACAAGAATTACGATTATTTTACAGGACTATATTATGAACCCATCATCTTTTTTACCCCACTGTCCTTGACAAGGGGGAGTAGGCAGGGCTGTTTCATTCTCTTGTAGGGGCAGCCCCCCGTGGCTGCCCCCATGTCCCAAACGCCTGTGCAGTCGTCTGTGGCGGGGTAGGCACGGGGAGTAGGGGTAGCACTACCCCTACAAAATTCATGTTTTTGGTGAGAATGAAACCGCCCTGGGGGAGTAGGGGGTATGCGAGGGGGTCAGAAACTCGACTAAAAACGAGATTTATCCTCAGTTTCAGCCTTCAACGCAGATTTTTGCACTCTAAAATCTAAAATCTAAAATCCTATTGCGCGGCTTCAAATATCATTTCTTGGAAGTTAATGACATCCGATCGCGGATCGCAGTGGGTGACTTTGACTTCTAGCCGATCGCCTATGGCGACCGATCGACCAAATCGCATTGCCAATTCTAAACCCAAATCTTCCAATAAAATCAATCCGAGATTGCTGTCTTCCCTCAGCCAGCGCAGCATTAAAGCTTCCCAAACTTCATCGGGGTTGCGCCGCAAATATTCCAATCCCCAATAGCGGTTAGTTTGGCGTTCGACGGTGGATGCTTCTTTAACTGCGGTGCCGAGACACATCACAATGTCCTGTATTTCTTGGGCCGAAAAAGGTAGGGCTTCGCCCCGCAGGTGGGCTTTGATTTGGAAGTGAGCCAGCAAGTCGGTATAGCGGCGGATCGGGGAAGTAACTTGAGTGTATAATTCCAAACCCAAGCCGGCGTGGCGTCCGGGGGTGAGGCCCATTTCGCTGCGGGGCATACAGCGGCGCACGGCGCAAGCGCGGGCGGGGCCTGCAGGCACGGCCAGCAGTTCTTCATCGGGAGGGAGTTCGGGCTGTGGCTGATAGCGGTAGGGTATGGGCAGGCTGTGAGTTTGACCGTAGCGGGCGGCTAGTTCCCCGGCTAAAATCATCATTTCGGCTACTAGCATCCGGGCTGTGGAGTCGTCGATGACGTGGATTTTGATGTCGTCGCCGTTGACTTTGATGACGGATTCGGGCATGAAAATGCTGATTGCGCCTTGGGCTTCCCGCCATTTTTGCCGCAGTTTGGCCGCAGAGGCGATCGCTGCTATTTCTGGTTCTGCTTCGATTCCCAACTCCAGCATTTCGTCTACGTCATCGTAGGTTAAGCGGTAGGTGGGTTTTATGGTGCTGATGTGGATGCTGTAATCTTGAGCCGCGCCGATTTCGTCTAAGGTGACGCTGAAGCTGAGGGCGCTGCACTCTTTGCCTTGAATTAAACTCATTGGCCCGGTTGCCAAAGCTGGGGGAAACATGGAGATCATTCCCGTGGGCAGGTAAACCGTAGTGGTGCGCTTTCTGGCTTCGAGGTCGAGTTCGTCTCCGGGGGAAAGCAAGCGGGTGGGATCGGCGATGTGTATCCAGATCCGCTGCTGGCCGTTTTCGAGGAATTCTAAGCTGAGGCCGTCGTCGATTTCGGTGGTGCTTTCGTCGTCGATCGTGTAAACCTTGAGGTGAGTTAAATCGAGACGATTTGTGTCGGAGTCGGTTGGGGGATTTTCTAGGCAGCGTTGGGCCACTTCTAATACCTTTGCGGAGAATTGTAGGGGAATTTGGCTTCGCCGCAAAAACAGGTTTTCGTGGGTACTCCACAGGCCGAGATCGACTAGGAGCCCAAATGCTGCTTCGGGGTTTTCGGATCGTTGTAAGCTGGCTAAAGTTTCTAAGGCCGGGATACGATGCGTTGCTTCTTCTCCGAGGAGGGCAAAGCGTTCTAGGGCGTCGAGGCGAGTTCGATCGCTATTTTCCCAATCTACATTTTCCCCTGCCAGCCGCTGTTTAACTCGCTCCCAAAATCCTTGGGATTCTTGGTGTCGCTGCTGTTCTACTTCTTGCTGGTGTTTGATTTCGGCTACTTGGGCTGCCGATCGCGGTTCGTAGCGATCGCCCTTTTGTTTGAAATACAGTTTGTCTGTTGATAGCAAACAGTAGGCCGCGTAACATTGGGGCGGACTACTCTCAGAAAATAGCAGTATTGCCAGGGATTCGGGATCTGCTGTTTCTCCGTCACCGACTAAAAGTTCCCAAGCGACTTCCAAACTCGACGGATCTGAGTATGCTTCTACTTCTTTGAGAAATTTGGGAATATCGGAGGGTTTGTAAGTTTCTCCGACTACTTCGTAGCTGATTTGTTTGGGCGGTATGCTGTGCGGTTGACCGTTTTCGTCTACCACGACCCAGTTTTTCTTGCCGTCGGGGCGATCGGCAACTGCCAGACGGCGGTCGCCGTGCACTCTAAATTCTACTAACGTTCCCTTCTCCACTTGCCAGCTTTATATTTGAGATTTTGGATTTTTACAGTAGCCACTTATCGAGTTTCGAGCTTGCGATTTTAGATTTTGGATATTGGCAATTTTTCTGGTCAATTTTGCAAAGTTAAAATCTAAAAAGTTGTTCTTTTTTTGCTGATTTTTTAACTTTTGACTTGTGATTAAGACTTGCGCTGCCGAGACTCTTAACCCTATTTCGCGATTATTTCGCTGCCTTCTTGCTGCACTATTAATGACAGAAAGACGTTCTTTTCGCGCAAGTCTTATTCCCAGTCCAAAATCTAAAACCCAAAATCCCAAATCCTGTTAACCTTCTTGGTTTACGAAGGGCATCAAAGCTACAATTCTTGCTCTTTTGATGCTTCTGGTCAGGTCTCGCTGCTGTTTTGCCGTCAAACCGGTAATCCGGCGGGGCAAAATTTTACCGCGTTCTGTGACGTATTTTTTGAGCAAATCGACATCTTTGTAGTCGATCGGGTCTCCTGGTTTGATGGGCGAAACGCGCCGGCGAAAGTAAGTCATGGTTTGTTGTTTGTTGACTGTTGTTTGTTGACTGTTGACTGTTAGTTTTTAGTTATTAGCCGTTAGTTGCTAGCCGTCAGGAAAGCATTTGTTAGTTATCTGCTTTTCGCGGATCAGTCGATTTTAGATTTTAGATTTTAGATTTACTCCACAAATGAATCTGGGAGATTGAACCTTCGTCTAAAATTTTGCTATCTCCTATCAGGATTGTCGGGGGATTTTACCCGTTTTTGGGCGGGTTCAATATCAAGTGCCAACAACTGATGACTGATGACTAAGGACTAATGACTAATCACTACTTGATCTCTTTGTGGGCAGTGTGGCTGTTGCAATGGGGGCAGAACTTTTTGAGTTCCAGCCGCGCCGTCGTGTTGCGACGGTTCTTGGTGGTGGTGTACCGAGACACGCCTTTTGAGCGTTTGCTTACGTTTGTACGGCACTCAGTACACTCTAGAGTAATTATGATGCGGACGCCTTTAGCCATAATTCTAAATAAATTTCGACTAATTTAAACACAATTTATTATCTTCTCACATTGCTCTGCACTTGGTCAAGCAATCTTCTAACTTTGATGTCGAGGGAGTAGCCGCGGCGGGTTCCGACGACCATCGTCCCCCCGATGCGATCGTGGAAAGCTTGGGGAAACCTTTCGCCGGAGTTGAGGGCAACGCTACAGTCGATCGCCAGGGGCAGCATCAGCAGCAAGACGGCGGCGTTGGTAGAGGTGAGCCCAGCTATACCTGCGAAGGCTAAGGCGGCGCAAAAGCCCAGCAATGCCTCGCGCTTGCACAATTCTTGCACTCCCGGAGTCCGTAGGAATCTGGTATCGGCAACTTTCATGTCCAAAGCCCAGCGCCCGATACTTTGACCTTGGTTTTTCCTGACGATGGCTACGCGCAGGATCAGCCACAGCAAAACAAAAAATATGGTTTGGGCGATCGCATTAGTGCCCAGAAGCAAACTGGGCAGCCAAACTGCGATTCCGTCAATGCAGAAGGCCGCTGCGCGGCGGCCGACTGATACTTTGGGAAGAAGGGGCACTAAATCGGAACTCATAGGCAAAAAGGTCGATCGCTACTAGCTACTTTTTCATATTAAGCTCTCGATTAATCGATCGGCATCAATGGCGCGTAACTCAACTTCTAAGCCAACCGCTAATTATTCAAGCAGAAAATGGATTTTCGCCAATTCCCAACTGCTTTTTCGAGTTTTCCACCTCTTCCCAGAGTGTTTGGATCTGAGTAAATGCCTGTTCCACAGAGATTTTACCGTTAGATGTTAAGGAACTGATGTAACCCACGCGCTGAGAAAACTCTTGTAAATTCGCATTAAATACTAAATTCTCTGGCTTTACTTCACCGTAATAGCGAGTTTGAGGATATAAAAAATTTGAATTGGCTACCATTGCTTTAACCTCGCCTGAAAACTTGTTTCCTGAACTAATCAATATTATAAACCACGATCACCTGCTAAAGTTGTGTTGCAATTAGCAGAAATCATGTGACATTTGGCGAACTTTTTTGTGATGGCAATTACACCGACAGATGAGGGTGACAAAAACCTCAGTAATTTCACATATACAAATTACGCAGGCGGGGTCAACAACCAGGTTTCTGCCTTAAGGCTTATAACTTCGGATTTGGCGTCTAAACCAGGTTTTTGTTAGTCCAGGACTGAGTTATTGAAATAAGTGACAAAAACCCCTGAAATGGATAATATTATGGCAGACATAAATAGTTAGAGTTTTAGTAGGAATCTGCGTAATGTATCCAAATGCGCGTGAAGCGAAGCTATCCCGAAGGGAATCGCCCCGTCCCAAACTCCCGAAGCGGCAAGTGTTAATCAGACTTCCCATCGCCGTAATTGCTGGTATTATCATCGCCTTCAACATGCCTCACTCCTTAATTCCCGTGTTTAAAGAATCCGTATCCCAAGCAACGCCGCCACCAGAAATCCAGAACCTGCTCGCCGGCAAGCGCAAAATTGTGATAGTGGGCGACAGCATCACCGAGGCCGGGAAATACCCCGGAGGTTACGTTTGGCTGCTGCAACGCTATCTCAATGCCCTTTATCCCGATCGCAAAATCGAAATCGTCAACGCGGGGATCGGCGGTAACAAGTCAACTGATATGCAAGCGCGCTTCCAGAAAGATGCGATCGACCAAAAGCCAGGTTTAGTGATGATTAATGTCGGAGTCAACGACGTTTGGCACGCTTTCGTCGACTTCCAAAAAAATCAGTTTTATCCGCAAGGCAACTCGCCCACGGGAGTGCCACTGGCAGAATATCGGGAGAAAATAACTCAAATGGTGCTGGCGGCAAAAGCCGCAGGAATTCGAGTTGTACTGCTTTCTCCTACTCCGATAGGGGAAAATCTCGACGGCCCAGAAAATCGCCGGTTGCCAGAGTATATTGCCGCGATGCGAGAAATTGCGTTAGAGAATCAGTGCTTGTTTATTGATTTGAATGCGCCTTTTCGGGAAGTTATCGGCACGTATCAAAAGCACGCGGGCAAGACTGTGAATTTGTTGGCTGCTGATGGAGTTCACCCGAATCCGTCGGGGTATCAAATTATGGCTTTTACTATTTTGCGAGGTTTGGGAGTACCCGCAAATGATATTGAGAATTTAGAAGTCAAAAAGTGAATATTTGAATGTAGTTGACTGTTGACGGTTGGCTGTTAATTGAAAGTATCGAAGCTACAACCCCCCTGATTTAGATCGGGGGTAACTTATTCCAATCTAAAATCATTCAATTGGCGGATGATACCGCTTCAACCAACAACCACCAATAATCACCAACGCCACAACAACAATAATTTCCGTCCAAA
The DNA here is from genome assembly GCF_036700405.1 of Microcoleus sp. T3_D1. Classification (NCBI taxonomy): domain Bacteria; kingdom Bacillati; phylum Cyanobacteriota; class Cyanophyceae; order Oscillatoriales; family Microcoleaceae; genus Microcoleus; species Microcoleus sp. T3_D1. Next base: position 57,595 of record NZ_JAUBOV010000005.1, on the reverse strand, counting down.
AAAACGAAAGGAAATCGCTGGCAGTTCCCACCGGAGGCACCCCCGGTTGAGCGTTGCGAATAGCGGGAAAAGCAAACAGCATCACGGCAGTCCAACTCAGCATTCCCACTTCCGGCACTTTGCCCGATTTCATCACTTTTAATGCTAGCAACAAGGCCATAATTGACAGCACCCACATGATGACAATAATCACTAACGCAAAGAATTTCACCGGCAGCGATCGAGTTGCATAAACATCGATATAAATAAATATAGATGAATTCTCTTCCATCGGCTTATAACTGATGTCGAAACCGGGAACATCGGCATGGAAATTAAATTCCAGCGGCACGGGATTCAGTTCAAATGGAGCAAACTTTTTCCCAATCGAAGGCAGCGGGTCGATGGAAATAGCTACTTTAGCAATGTGCTTGTCAAACGGGTAATTGTTAATTTTTCCTTTGACTAAGTTAAACTTCAATGCAGGGACAATCATCGGTTTGCCTTCTTTAAAGGTAATTTCCGAATCCGGTACATTTGCGCCGTTAACTGTCATTAACAAGTCTTGAGCCGGGTAAGTTGGCCCTTTTTTATAGATACCTTTGAGTTCAAACTGCAAGCGGGCTTCTAATTCGTTTTTAATGGGGTCAACGGCAATTAATGTCATTTTAACCTCAACCAAGCCTTTGGACGCTACAGCGCCTTCGGGAGATAAATTGTAAGGCTCTTGGGCGTTAGCATTGTGAGAGTAAATAGATAAGATAATTGCAAAGATTACCAATATACTAAAAATGAAAATAAGTAGTTTTTGGAGAGGAATTTTGTTGACAGTTTGCATTTACTAGGTATTTTTATGTGTTAAATTGTTGTTAGTATTTCCCGCAGTCCGCCAGGGGTTTAAACCCCTGGCTCATAGAAGACAGTCGGTTAAAACCGACTAAAGAAACTCGATCGATAATAAATGTTGGTTTTAGTCCTCTTTTAGAGGACTTTCGCTGTGAGCCGGGGGTTTAAACCCCCGGCGGGCTGTGGCGAGCGGCGCAAGAACCAGGCGAATCAACGCGCAACTAGGAACCGATAGGAAGCAGTACATTTGGTGTGAAACTGCCATGCAAGCCGTAGGGAATGTGCTGTTTTAAATGCAAGCGCGCTACAGGGCCTTTGGTGATGTCGCGAGCATCTAAAATTACTAAGGTCGATCGATGATTAGCTGCATCATACATTAAAACCAGCAGCCAGCCGTCATCCTCAGCCGTTACACCTTCAGGCGAGACGCCTGAACCACGGGGAACAAACACCGGTTCCCCCGCAAAACCGCGCGGCGCCGCACTCCAAATTTGCCTTTCACCAGTCACGAAATCCATTTTGAGGATAGCTTGCAAAGGAGCATTTCCCGTGGGAGCATCAGCAGCACCGATGTAAAGATATCGGTAAGGTTGTCCGACATTATTGGGATGCAAAGTGGGAAACTCGCAGCACCGAGTTTCAACAACTTGATGCTGTACGGTTTTGTCTTGCAAATTTAACTTAAACCGCCACAATTCCCCCGCTGGAATGCTCTCAAAATCAACCTCGCGAAAATCGCCGTCTGCTTCTACAGTGGGAAATGATTCGTAGCAAACTGAATCTACAAAAACTTCGTCTCCTTCTTCCCATGCGTTGCAGTGGTGGAAGACAAAACAAGGTTCGGTTTCTAATATCTTCACCTCGTCAGTGCCGTTGCGAGGAATTAAAATTGCTTGCGTTGGCTTGTTTGGCGAAAATTGAATGCACTGGGATGCACTCCGAAATCCTAACACGAAAAGCAGCGGATTGAAGCTGACGGGATTTTGGAAGAATATGCAGTAATTCGGGGTAATTACCATGTCGTGCAGGAAGGCAAAACCCGGTATTGCATGGGCGTGACGCTGCAAAAGTTTGCCGCTTTCGTCGAATTCGTAAATCGTGATGGTACTCGACAAACCGGGCTTGACAGAAAAGTTTACTAATCTGTCTCCTTTGCCATTTTTCCCTTTTTCAATTCTGGGGTGGGCGGCGAAGGCTTCACCGGGTTCCAAGATGCCGTCTAGGGTGTCTAAGCCGAGTGTTTCTAGGGTGCGGGGGTCGAGTCTGTAGGGCTGTGCTGCTTCCCAAAGTGCTAGCAGTTTGTCGCCCCAATAAATGATGTTGGTGTTGGCAATGTTTTTGATTTTGACATCAAAGATGTTGGCTAGCGGGCCCCCCGGTTTCTGTGTGCCGAAAACGCCTCGGTGGAGGATTTTTCCGGCTTTTTGTTCGGCGAGATAGCCTTCTGTGCGGACGAATCGGTTGCGGAAATGGGCGCGGCCTTGGGATATTGCGATCGCACAAATCATCCCGTCGCCGTCAAACGGGTGGTGGATGCGCTGGCCGTTGACATCTAATAATCCGGGCCCGTTGCGAAAGAATGTGCCTTGCAAGCCGGCGGGGATTTCGCCTTCTATGTTGTCAATCCAGTAGTCGGATTCGTTGGGTTGGGATTCGTAGCCGCGCTGCCAGTCTGTGCGATCGTATGATACGTTTTGAGCTGCGCTTGGAGATGCGGAAAGTTGTAAGTCTTGCATTGGTGTTACGGGAGCGAATTTTTTAACCGCAGAGAGCACAGAGGGCGCAGAGAGAAGGAAATTCGGAGAATGGGGAAACACAGTTAAATTCATCCGTGTATCCGTGTCAAAATCCGTGTGTGCTTGCCTTTATTTGCTATCTGCAGTGCGCCTTTGTGACCTTACTGTGGGTACTAAGTCGGGAAAGTATTCGGGCATGAAATGCTGTCCGCCTGGTTTGGAACTGCCCGGTTCTGGTTCTAATACCGGGAGAGACTTTTGAGAGTTTGGATCGCTGCTTTCTGTACTCTCGGCGGGCAGCCAATTTAAGAAGGGTAGGGGCAGAAGTGTGGACAGGTTTGTGATGACTATTAGCAGCCAGAGGTTATCGAAATTGCGATCGGTAATTCCTAGCAAGTGGGTCAAAAGTGCGCCGCCTTCGTGGGAAATAAGTCCTGCTAAGTTGGTAACTGACATCAACACGGCAAATAAAGTTGCTTCGACGCCTGGGGGACACAATCTGGCGGAGAGTACGAGCACCGGCATATAAGCAATTTGTCCGATTACTGTCAGGATTAGGCTGTCTCCTATGCTGAACCATTGATCGTCAATTCCTAAAGCTCGGTTGGCATGAGTTACTAATAATAAAGTAGTCATGCCCAAAGCTGTCGCTATGACGGTTGACCAGCCAAAAATTACTCGAAATGGAACTGTTTTGAGGAAGCGTTGAAACAGCCAAATGCCGGCGAGGGAGGCAATGCTGGTAACGAGGCGCACTCGGCCGAGAAACTCTGGTTGAAAGCCTAATTCATTAGTGGTGAAAAAGAAGAAGGCGGAGTCTGAGCTTGGGGTGGCTTGCCAGAGGAAGAGAAAGGCTGTGGGCAGCCAAATTGTTTTTTGGGTAACAGCTTGCCGTAGTTGTTTGAATTGGTCTTTGACTGTTTCAAAGTCGGTTCTTTTGCTGGTTTTTTCTTCGGCAATTAACCAAGCTGTGGCTGATACAATTAGCGGGAAAGATGCGGTGATTAAAAAGATAGTGTGGGTGCTGAAGTGTTGCAGCAGGGAACCGCTGAGGTAGGCGGTAATTAGTCCGCCTAGGGCTGCAGCGCCCCAAGACAAGGATTGCAGGGAACCGGCGTCGGTAACGGATTCTTTTCTGGCCCTTTCGACTACCAGGGAGTCGGCGATTACGTCGCTGACGGCTAGGGATAGGGAACTCAGGGCGATCGCGCCTGTAGCTGCCAGCGGTGTGTGTACAATTGTTGCGAGGCTCACCCATGCTGACGTTCCCAGCAGCCCGGAAAGAACGATGTAAGGGCGTCTGCGGTAGCCGAATATCGGCAACCCGTCAGACATAAAGCCGAACACGGGTTTGATAATCCAAGGCAGGGCGACGACGCCCAACATTGCCGAGACTTCTGCCGGACTCATACCTAGTTCGTCTTTGAGAAAGAAGCTGACGGCTAAGCGGGCGAGTCCGAGAATGCCTTGGACGAAGTAAATCAGTAAGATGGCTATGAGTTCGGGGGTTGGCTCATTCCCAAAGAATACTTTTTCTTTTAAAGATTCTTTGAGTTTGCTGACGCCGGAGGGGGAAACGAGCATTTGAGCAATATTTCTTAATGAATCTCAATATTTATAACACATTCTTAATGGTTTGCGGGAACTGTCGGAGGTGGGATGCGAAAGTGACGGGGAGGTGGCAGCCACTATAAAATTGTGATGAGCTCGAATTAAAGGATTTGTGGTAGCAATGAAAGCAGAAATTAGAATTGTCTTTCTGGCAGTGGCTTGGATTTTAGGAATGGGGAGTAATTTAGCCTTAGCAATACCTGTTGCTAACAAGCAAGGTGATTATCCGGTGCCGCCTGCGAGACAGCGGGGCAACAGGCAGGTAAATTGGTTGGTTGTTGACTCTGATTCTAAAGGGTTGAATTGCCGGATGGCTCAGAGATTTCGCTCAATTTCTGTAGACGGTTTGGATGCGCCTGCTGAGTTGTTTGAAAGAAATAAACACAATGTTTCGCAGTGGCCTGTCGTGACTGCGTTTCGGCGCGGACAGCGCTTGGAAGCGGTGACGGGAAATAATGCTAATCAAATTATGATTTCTGACAATCAAGGCAAGGGTTGGCTGCCTGTTTCCACGGATAAGGGTAATTGTTTTGTGCGGGCGAACAGCCGTTTTATTAAACCGATTCGGGAAAATCCTACGACTTTGAAACCGTTAGAATAAGGCAGAATGGAAACAGGAAAAACAAAGCTTAGATTATACAACTTATATGCAAACCGCGAGCAATTCTCAAACCCTAACAATCCAACTGTCTCCTGAAGACAGCGAAAGGCTTTTGGCAGAAGCAAAACGCCGTCGAGTTGATGCCAACAGCCTAGCCGAGATGCTGCTGCACGACAGCTTAACCCAGCTAAATCCAGTTTCTTTGGCTGATATTAAATCTTTGGAAAAATTGTACAGCTTCCGGGGAGAAACAGAAATATTGCAGTTCCTAGAAAAATATCAGTTTTTGATTCCCATATTGCTGGAAGCACCAGACAAAATTTCCAATTACTTCCCCGGTAAAAAGTTGTGCCTTGAAGTTGAGGCAGACTCGGAATTTATTGACTCCGCGCAGCTATTTCTGGATATTATTATTGATGGTGACGCCGATGAAATCATAGACGAGGCACTTGACAAAGAAGAAAAATTATCTGAGGATTGGTATTTACCTCTGCCGTATGAGGTGCGGAGAGTTTTTAGTTGTGGCGTGCGCTAATAATGACTTTTGACTGGTCGCAGTACCTGAATCTAGCAAAAGAATTTCTCGGTCAACCGACTCCTCCTGCCAATCAAGAAGCCAAAATGCGATCGGCTATCAGTCGGGCATATTATGCAGCTTTTATCAGTGCTAGAAATTACTTGCAGGAAACAGAAGGGCATTCTATTCCGAAAACGGCAGATGCTCACAAGTATGTTGTGCAGCAGTTCAAACAGAGTTCGGACGCCGATCGTAAAAATATAGGGAGGAACTTGGAAAAGTTGAGGAGGGATCGAAACGAAGCAGATTATAACAATAATGTACCCGAACTGTTCAAGATTAGCAAAATAGCTGTCAAGCGATCGCAGCGGGTGATCTCTCAGTTAAGCAACTTATAAACTGTCAAGTTTTAAGCCTGATCGAATCACTGTTTTGATAATTATTTTTTTGATTTCACCGGGTGTAAAATTTGGATTTGCCTACTTGGTCTACAATCTAAAGTTGATAGGTAATGTGGGCAAGATTTCCCTATTCTATTTAGGACTGTTATATGATTATCGATCCTAAAAATGTGCCGAAAATTACGGGTTCCAAGTACCCTCAGCAATTCCAATCTGCTGTTGCCGGGAGAGTTAAAAAACGCTTGGGCGATGCTGCCGGATTGCAGAATTTTGGGGTAAATTTGGTGAGAATTGCACCGGGAAGTTGTTCTGCTCTCAGGCACTGGCATACCCGTCAAGATGAGTTAATCTATGTTCTGGAAGGGGAAGTTACTCTGATTACAAATTCGGGAGAGCAAGTGCTGAAACCGGGTATGGCGGCGGGTTTTCCGGCGGGGGATGCAGATGGACATCATTTAGTCAACCGCTCGAATGCAGATGTTGTTTATCTGGAAATTGGCGATTCCCTTCGGGATAGCTTCGCTTCACGCACTGCTGGTGATTCAGCTAATTACCCAGATGATGATTTAATTGCGAAAGCTAACGGGAATAGTTGGATTTTTACTCGCAAAAATGGCGAGGTTTATGAGAGTTGAAAATTTATGAGTCAAGTGAATCTTTGGACTTCGGCGGAACACGCTTTGTGGTATCTTGCTAAAGCTGATGGAATTCCTCACCGCACTGAAGGTGAAGCGGTTTTGTTGGAGGAAGTGCCGAAAAATGTTAAACGAATTCTGGATGTGGGCACGGGAGACGGGCGGTTGCTGGGTCTGCTTAAGTGCGATCGACCAAATGTGGAATGTGTGGCGATCGACTTTTCGCCGACAATGCTGGAAAAAGCCAGAATTCGCTTTGCTGATGACCAGAATGTCACGGTAATCGAGCACAATTTTGATGAATCCTTACCGGATTTGGGCAAGTTTGATGCGGTTGTTTCTAGTTTTGCGATTCATCATGTAGCAGACGATCGCAAACGTTCGCTTTACACCGAGATTTTCGAGCTTTTGGAACCTGGAGGCATTTTTTGCAATTTGGAGCACGTAGCGTCCGCAACTCCCGCTTTACACGAGAAATTTCGAGAGGCGCTGGGTATTAGCGATTCGCCCGACGATCCGTCTAATAAATTGCTGGATGTGGAAACGCAATTGCGCTGGTTTAGAGAAATTGGTTTTACCGATGCAGACTGTTATTGGAAGTGGCGGGAACTTGCTTTATTAGTTGGGGTGAAACCTGTTTAGAGTATTTGATGAAATTCCTAGATTAGGTAAGGACACGGCCGTGCCGTGTCCCTACAAATATCCCATACAATCTGTATGAGGTGCGTGACTGAATTAAATTAAATCCGGGACTTTAGGTTTGATTCGGCGCTCGTACCAGTTCATTAGCGGGGTGGAAGTAATGCCGTGCAGAATCACAGAAAGTACGATGGTTGTAAAGGTAATCCAGGCAATTTTTTCGGCGGTCTCGCCCTTCAAACCTTTACCCAAAGCATAGGTAAGATAATAGATAGAACCGACACCACGAATGCCGAACCAACCGTAAAGCCAGCGGTGGGCGGGATGTAAAGGACTGCCGATCGTACTAACCCAAGCTCCCACAGGCCGGATTAAAAAAATTAACAATCCAGCTACTAAGAGGGAGTATCCTCCATAGGCCAACATAGGCTCTAGGCGCAAAAGCGAACCTAATAGTAAAATAGTTGCTACTTCCATTAACTTTTCAATGCGCTCGGTAAAGTGCAGTTGGGAAAGCGGCTTTTCTGGGTTGCGGTAACTCCCCTGCACCACAATTCCTGCTACAAAAACTGCGAGAAATCCGTAGCCGTTGACTACTTCTGTGAGGGAATATGCGATCAGAATTGTGCTCAGAGCAATGAAATCTTCCATTAATTGATCGGCCGGTCGATAGCGTTGGAGTTGCCGATCGATCCAGGTGACGGCTTTAGCTACTAAAATTCCCATAACGATACCTGCGGCGATCGCCCAAATCAAGTCAACTGCTACCCACTGCGAAAACCACTTCGACCAGTTGTTATCTTTTAGCGCATAAATGCCGAAATAAACAAAGGGAAAAGCTAAAGCATCGTTCAAACCGCCTTCGGATGTTAAACCAAAGCGCAATTCATCGCGATCGTCTATATCCGCTAACTGAACTTCTGAGGCTAAAACTGGATCTGTGGGAGCGAGAATTGCTCCCAGTAAAATCGCCGGGCCCCAATCTAATTTCACAAACCAATGACCGATCGCAGCAACAGCAAAAATCGAAATTGGCATTAAAAAACCGATCAGCCGCGCTGTGGAATTCCAGGCCCAAAGTTGCAGCGGGCGATTCATTTTTAAGCCGCAACTGAACAGAGATACAATAACTACAAATTCTGTAAGTCTTTCTAAAAATTCAGCTTCGGGACGCAAGTCAATCAGCTTGATGCCGTAGGGCCCCAATCCGATACCGACAATGAGATAAATTAAGGCATAAGACACCGGCAATCGCGAAATCCAGCCGGAACCCAAGGTAACGGTAAGCAGGAGGATGCCAATAACTAGCAAGTTGAGAATGTAATCATCCACCATAGCGATCGCACTTTTAATCAGGTTTACCAAGTGCGATTTTGACAGGTAAAAGCTTCGAGCGCATCCACCGCCCGCTAGATTCAGCTATCCTCCGAAAGTTGCAGTTTTTATGCTAAATGACTAACAAGTCACAACTCACAACTGCTGACTACTGACTAATGACTACTGACTAATGACTAATGACTACTGACTTTTTTCGGTAGCGATGATGTGCATATCTACGTGTTTGAGCGATCGCACTAACTGTTGAGTCAAAGAACCGCCCAGCAACAATCTCCAGCGCGATTGCTGGCTTTAGCCGATCGCAATTTGAGGAAGGCGATAATGTTTAGCTACCTCCGAAATTGCTTTGGCTATATTAGTGCCGTTTACCCGCAAAAATTGCCTGTTAAATTATTGACAGAGTTTCTCACAACTTTCAACGTGCAAGCTTTCTGCTTTGGTTAAAAATCGGTCTGGATCGTTGACAAACACAGCCTAAAATTGGGCATTCATATAGCTAGCAATCCTCGGGCCCCGCCACAGCAGTGGCACGGAATTCGGATAAGTCGAGATGCACACTAAAACTCGTTAGTGAATGTTGCAAGATTGACCTTTTAAAGTTGCTGCGTCGTCTTCAACATTGTGTCCGACTTCTGGCATGGCGAGTTCTCCCAAAGCAATTAAATGACGGTTTGCCGGGAATTGGCGGTATTGAAGCGTGCCGCCAAATTAAACAGCGGCATCCAGGAATTGCTGTTTTAATTTTAACATCTCACGCCCAAAAATCGTTAGTTGAAAGGTTGATTTCCGGCGGTACTCAGGGATATTGCGTTGAGGAAATTGCGGCGGAAACTTGGGTTTGGGCAATTCGATCGATAGCAGGGCGTGCTTCGTGGTGGGATAAGGCGGCAACTGCGGAAATTCGGGCGGTTTTTGCTAATCCTGAACCTGTGAAAGTTGGGTCAAAATGGGGAGTTTTGGAAAATCCGCTGACGAAGCGAGAACAGGAAATCTTGGCTTTAGTTGCGGGGGGGAAAAGCAATCAGGAAATTGCACAAATATTGTACATTGCTCCGGGGACTGTGCGGGTTCACGTTCACGCTATTTTGCAAAAGTTAGAAGTGCGCGATCGCACTCAAGCTGCTGTACTCGCTATTCAGAAAGGATTGGTAGCAGAAGAACTTTTGGCGATCGAACCTTGATAGGGCGGGTATTGTACCGGAATTGTCGGTTTTTTAAAGGAATTATTGGCTAAACCCGCCCCTATCAAGATGCTTCTGTTGCAGGTTCACGGAAAATTAGTATTCGTCTTGATTGTTAATTTTACTCATGACATTTAATATTTGAACTTGCTAAGCTAGATACGCCTTAATTTTCCTACCGTCATCTAACCAAAGGTGTATTATGCCAAATTTTATCAGTTCAGTTTTTAGTTCGATCGCCTTTATCGACTCTGCCCTTCCCGACAGCCAAACTCTCCACAACGGCATCGCAGCGGGGACAGAAGTTATTACCCTCGATGCGGCGCGGGATGGAGTAGAACAAATTACTGAGGCACTAGCGAATCGCAGCAATATCAAAAGCATTCATATCATCTCCCACGGCCGCCCCGCGAGTTTACTGCTAGGCGCGATCGATCTAAACTTGACAAATTTAAAAACTTATGCTAAACAATTGCAGCGTTGGTCGCGATCGCTGGCAGACAGTGGAGAGATTTTGCTTTATGGGTGTGATGTAGCGGCGGGGGAGAAGGGCGCTAACTTTGTGCAGCAACTGAGTCAGCTAACCAAGGCAAAAATTGCGGCTTCTCGATCGCCGATCGGCAGTTCCGCTATGGGCGGAGATTGGGAATTAGATTATACAACTGGGGCGGTGTCCTCTGGGCTGGCGATCGACCCCGCCACAATGGCCGCTTATGAATTTGTGTTCAACCTAACCCTCTACGACGGCAGCAGTAACTTTCCAGCCGGATCGCCCGCCGGTATCGGGGCATCGGGCACTACTCAATTAGCTTACGGACAAGTACCTCTTCCCATATCTGCTTTTCTCCCATACGGTGGTGGTATCCAAGCTACAGGTGCGTTCTCGCCAAACACGGGCATTAATACTGCTAGCGTGACGGCGGCCAATAACACTACAGGCTATGCAGGCTACACCAACTACAAATACACTCCTCCAAGTCCGCCAGCGACGCCAGGAACATTTACTCCAGTCAACGCAACTTTCCCGGCCCTCAACCTTACTAACGGTTACAGCGTTTCTTTTCGAGTTGCAGTTACGGCGGAAAACAGTAATAGCGACAATCGGGCAGGTTTCAGCATCATCGCCATTAGCAGTGACGCTCAAAATGGCATTGAACTGGGTTTCACCAACCGCAACCTCGGTGCCAACGGAGGCATTTTTGCTCAAAACGGCGGTACAGCAACATCAGTTCCTCCGCTGTTTACTCGCGGAGTAAATGCACCTGTTAATATCAGCACTCCTACCGACTACAAACTGGTAGTCCAAGACACCACTTACACGCTGTTTGCCGGCCCTACAGCAATACCAAACCTGACAAATCAGCCGCTGCAGAACTACACGGCATTTAATCCAGCAACCAGCCAGCCGCGTTTACCCTACAATCCCTACAGCCAGCCAAACTTCCTATTTTTCGGGGACGCCACGGATCAAGCAAGTGCCGCTTTTACTCTCGGCACCATCTCGGTTAATAATTTCCCGGTGGCCGTCGATGACGGCAGCTACAGCGTCGTGCACGACAAAGTTCTCAGCGTCTCTGGAGCGGGAGTCTTAAGCAACGACACCGACGCCAACAGCGGCGACGCGCGTAGTGCCGTGGTAGTTACAACCGCGAGCAACGGTACAGTCAAGTTAAATCTCACCGGCGACTTCACTTATACTCCGAAAGCTGGCTTTGTAGGCACTGATACCTTCACCTATAACGTTAGCGACGGCACAGATTCATCTGTCCAACCAGCAACAGTTACGATTAACGTTACAAATAATAATCTCCCGTTTGCAGTAATTGACAATTACAAAACCCTTCACGGTCAAGTCCTGAACGTGGCTGTTGGTGAGGGAGTTTTAGCCAACGACATCGACTCTGACGGTGATTTGCGGACGGCAACTCTAGTCACAAATCCCAACAATGGCACTCTCGGATTGAATAAGGATGGTTCGTTTACTTATACTCCCAATCCAGGATTTGTTGGACTCGACAGCTTTACTTACACTGTCAGCGATGGGGCTGCTACTTCACCAGCAATTTTAGCAAATATTAATGTCACAAATAATCCACCGTTTGCAGTAATTGACAATTACAAAACCCTTCACGGTCAAGTCCTGAACGTGGCTGTTGGTGAGGGAGTTTTAGC
>NZ_JAUBOV010000005.1:44787-45839 GCF_036700405.1 Microcoleus sp. T3_D1 | reverse complement strand
TCCCAATCCAGGATTTGTTGGACTCGACAGCTTTACTTACACTGTCAGCGATGGGGCTGCTACTTCACCAGCAATTTCGGCAAATATCAACGTTACAAACAATCCGCCGATCGCACAACCCGACACCTACAGCATCAGTGCCGGAAAAGTCCTCAGCTTAACAGCGCCGGGAGTTTTAATCAACGACACCGATGCAGATTTAGACACGCTGACTGCTGCGGTGGCTGCAAATCCGACGAAAGGGTCGATCGCCCTCAACAAAGACGGTTCTTTCACTTATACTCCTAACGCTGGCTTTTCTGGAACAGACACCTTTACGTACACAGTCAGCGACGGAATAGTTAGCTCGGAACCGGCTACCGTGACTGTCAGCGTCAACAATAACCCGCCTGTGGCGAATTCTGACAGCTATACTACTGCTTTTAATACGAGTCTCAACGTGACTGGTTTGGGAGTCTTAATCAACGATACAGACCCGGAAAAGGACCCGTTGACGGCGATTCTGGTGACAAATCCGGCTAAAGGGTCGATCGCCCTCAACGCTAACGGTTCTTTCACTTATACTCCCAATACTGGTTTTGCAGGGACAGACTCTTTTACCTACAAGGCTAACGACGGGAAAGCTGATTCTGCGATCGTCACGGGAAGCATTATTGTAAATACCCCTCCAACTCCCACTCCCACCGGAACTCCGACTCCCACCGGAACTCCGACTCCCACAGAAACTCCAACTCCCACGGAAACTCCAACTCCCACGGAAACTCCAACTCCCACGGAAACTCCAACTCCCACGGGAACTCCGACTCCCACGGAAACTCCAACCCCAACCGGAACTCCGACTCCCACGGGAACTCCGACTCCAGCCGGAACTCCGACTCCCACGGGAACTCCGACTCCAGCCGGAACTCCAACTCCCACGGAAACTCCAACTCCCACGGGAACTCCAACTCCCACGGGAACTCCGACTCCAACCGGAACTCCGACTCCAACCGGAACTCCAACTCCCACGGGAACTCCGACTCCAACCGGAACTCCGACTCCAACCGGAACTC
>NZ_JAUBOV010000005.1:0-44687 GCF_036700405.1 Microcoleus sp. T3_D1 | reverse complement strand
ACTCCGACTCCAACCGGAACTCCAACTCCCACGGGAACTCCGACTCCAACCGGAACTCCGACTCCAACCGGAACTCCGACTCCAACCGGAACTCCAACTCCGACTCCCACGGGAACTCCGACTCCCACGGGAACTCCGACTCCCACGGAAACTCCAACCCCAACCGGAACTCCGACTCCCACGGAAACTCCAACCCCAACCGGAACTCCGACTCCAACAGGAACTCCAACTCCAACCGGAACTCCGACTCCAACAGGAACTCCAACCCCAACCGGAACTCCGACTCCCACGGAAACTCCGACTCCCACGGAAACTCCAACTCCAACCGGAACTCCAACCCCAACCGGAACTCCAACTCCCACGGAAACTCCGACTCCAACCGGAACTCCAACCCCAACCGGAACTCCGACTCCCACCGGAACTCCAACTCCCACCGGAATTCCTGTTGACTCTGACAGCGTTCAAGGGGGCGATACCGATTGCATTTGCGAACAGATTACCCTACCCGCGATCGGTTCGATTCCGGGCCCGAATTCTGTCGATCGCACTTTCAATGGCACTGACGGCGACGACTTCCTCATCGGCAGCAATCTCAACGACGTTATCAGCGGTTTCAACGGCGACGACGTTCTGCTGGGCGAAAAAGGCAACGACAATATTTACGGGGCACTGCCCACCAATATCCCCCTTGGCCCGAATGCAGACAAAGACTTGCTGTTTGGCGGGAATGGCAATGATTACCTCAACGGCGCCGGCAGCGACGATCGCATTTTCGGGGGTAAGGGCGATGATGTGGCCATCGGCGGCAAAGACGATGACTTGATTGGGGGCGACAAAGGCAATGACACTCTCGTTGGGGCTCAGGGTAACGACAGCTTGTTTGGAGGCAGTTTTGACCCGTCTAGCCTTGACTCGACTGGACGCGATTTGCTCTTTGGCCGTGCTGGCAACGACTTCTTGAATGGGGGAGATGCTGCGGATACTCTAAGCGGCGGCGAGGGCAATGATACTGTTTATGGCGGCAAGGGCAATGACGTTGTGGTGGGGGGTACTGGCAACGATCGGCTGTTGGGCGATCGCGGCAGTGATAGCATTTGCGGCGACGATGGGGACGATACTATTTTCGGAGACAGTGCGATCGACTTTAACGGCGAGCCTGATTCCCTGTGCGGTGGTGCTGGCAATGATTTGATGTTTGGCAACGGCGGTAGTGACAAGCTATGCGGCGAGGAGGGTAACGATACTCTCTATGGCGGTAAAGGCGACGATTGTCTGATTGGCGGTTTGGGCAATGATATTCTCAGCGGTGGCATTGGGCGCGATCGCTTTGTTTTAACAGCAGGTGAAGGCAGCGATCTAATTACTGATTTCATAAAAGGTGAGGATTTGCTGGTGTTAGCGGGTGGTCTAACTTTTGGTCAACTTAGTATTACCCAAAACGCTAATGCAGCTTTCATCAGGATTGGTGAGAACGGTCAACTGTTGGCTGCTTTGAATGGAGTGCAAGCTAGTGCGATCGGTGTGAATGATTTTACCATCTTCGGGTAAGCACAAATTAATTAACTAAGGTGCGGAGTACGCACCTTAGTTAATTATGTAGGGTGCACAGCGCGTAGCTTGCCGCTATGAGTAGTGTATCAAATCACTTTTTGCGTCCGGGAGTGCGATCGACAATAATCCAAGCTTTTCCTTGACACTGCTCAGCACTCCCGGTATTATTTTAGTAACAAAAATGACTTAAACAAGCCACTGTACGGAGAAACTACTGTCAGTGTATTTACGTAAATAAAAATTAAATGTAAAAAAATTGATAGTAGTTGGCAGCTAATACATAATCATCTCAAATTTAGGTGCATCTAGATGGGACAGATAATTATTAACGAATTCCGCCGCGCTACTGGAAACATTACAGGCAACGAGTATGTAGAGTTACTGCTCACAGAAGATGTAAGTGCAACTCAGCTTCAGAGCTATTTTGTAGGCGACTCAACTGAGCCAACAGCAGCTAAATATTCAGCTTATCGATTTACTAATATGACAAGTATTGCTCCTGTGTTTAAAGCAGGAACAATACTTACGATCGGCGGTTCGGCTGCTAATCAAGAGATTGTCTACAACCCCATACCGTCGGGAACAAACAACGATTGGAACATTCGATTGAGTCCCCAAGGTGGATTTTTGACAAAGCTGCTCCCAACCGGAAATTTGCATGGGGATTTCGCGGCTTCAGATGTTGTTTATGTTGATAATGCTAGCACGACAAATACCGATACAGTAGATTCGATCGCCTGGAGGACATCGGGAATACACGGAGCCTTTGGGAGTGCAGCTAAGGTGCAAATTCCAGCACCGCTCAACGGGGGTATTGTCGAGTTTTTAAGCGCTAGTGGTGGCGTGAACCAAACTGCTAATTATGCTGTAAATAATCCAGGTTCCTTGGGTTTGCCCAACGGCGGAATTAACAGTATTTATATTAACAGCCTCCGCAA
Source organism: Microcoleus sp. T3_D1 (assembly GCF_036700405.1). Taxonomy (NCBI): domain Bacteria; kingdom Bacillati; phylum Cyanobacteriota; class Cyanophyceae; order Oscillatoriales; family Microcoleaceae; genus Microcoleus; species Microcoleus sp. T3_D1. Next base: position 42,198 of record NZ_JAUBOV010000005.1, on the reverse strand, counting down.
CCCGCAGGTTAACATCGCTCCGAGTTTGGATACTTCAGGTGTTGATGCGCTGTTATCCATGAACGAAGATTTGCCCAATCCAAATAACAGAGGATTTCCTCCTTTTGCCTATCTTGCCGAGTATGGCGGTGATGCTGAGGGATATCCTTTTGGTATCGCAGTCACGGGAGTTGACAATACTAACGGGGATTGGCAATTTTCAACAAACGGCGGCAATACTTGGACAGATTTCGGCACTGTTTCTGATAGTTCAGCAACTGTTCTCGGCCCGACAGTTTTTTATAATGGCTTAGTTGGCAATACTCCAAGTTCTCAAGGTTGGCTGGATTTGACCAACTTAAATGCTGCTTCTCCTGCCACTACAGCTTCAGAAATATTTAGCGGTAATGGAGCTAATTTAAACAGCACTGCTACCGAGAGTATATATGCTGGATACAGCAGCCACACGGCTTTAGGAACTCCTTTAAATCCGTCATTTCCCGTACTCGAACGCAATGCAGGCTCTACCAGTGTTGGATTTGAAATATCTTTTAATCTTCAGATTATCTCAGAATCGCGGAGTAATCCGAATGAAGCGGGTTTTAGCATTGTTGTCGTTACGAGCGATCGCAAAGCAATTGAAATCGGTTTCCAGCGCCTATCTGCAACTTCGGGCAATATCTTTGCACAAGGCGACGGCATTACTCCCAACCCAAGCGGACAAACCAACGGCTTATTTGTTGCAGCCGAGAATGTTGGTTATAACACCAATATTGCTACTAACTACACTCTCAGAGTTCAAGGTGACAATTACTTTCTTTCCGATGGCAGCGCTATCATACTAACCGGCCCGCTGCGCGATTATTCAGGATTTAGCGACCAGATCGATCCTTACGAAACTCCTAATTTTCTATTCCTCGGTGACGGTACTAACTCGGCGCAAGCTAACATCAACCTGACGCGGGTTTCCCTGCAAACGCCTGCGAGAGTCCGCTTTGTACCCAACCCAGACTATTACAGTACCCCTGGAAGCGAACCAACAATTACCTTTCGGGCATGGGATGGAAGTAACGGAGTTGCCAGCGGTACAACGGGTGTCAATGCTTCTGTTACTGGGGGAACGACGGCATTTAGCACTAATAGTTTAACAAGTTCGATCGCAGTTAATCCAGTCAACGATCCACCTTCGTTTGTCAAAGGGGTCGATCGCACTCTCAGCAGCAATTCGGGGCCACAAACCATCCCCGGATGGGCGACTGAGATTTCTCCAGGCCCTAACGAATCAGGACAAACTGTGGCTTTTCAAGTGGTAGGGAATGATAATGCTGCTTTGTTTAGTGTACAACCTGCGATCGACTCGGTGGGGACGCTAACCTTTACACCAGTGCCGGGGGCGATCGGCAGTGCTAATATCACTCTAAACCTGAGAGATAATGGCGGTATAGATAACGAAGGCTTCGATACTTCTGACACCCAATCGTTCATTATCAACCTCACCAATCCAGGCAGATTTAATTTCAGCAACGCCAACTACAGCGTTAATGAAAACGGTCAATTTGCCACAATTACCGTTACTCGCACTGATGCTAATGTGGCTGCTGCTGTCAGTTACACTACAAGTAATGGCACTGCTAATGCTGGTAGTGACTATAACCAGACATCGGGAACATTAAATTTTGGGATTGGCGAAACTGCTCAAACTTTCACGATTCCCCTTGTTGATGATTCAGGGATAGAAGAGGATGAAACTGTTAATTTAACTCTGAACAATCCCACTAACGGAGCAGATTTAGGAGCAATTTCTAGTGCTGTTTTGACTATTGTAGATACAACTCCGACTCCGACGCCGACACCTGCAGAAACGCCAACTCCGACTCCGACGCCTGCGGAAACTCCGACGCCTGCGGAAACTCCGACGCCTGCGGAAACTCCGACGCCTGCGGAAACTCCGACGCCAATTCCGACGCCAACTCCGACTCCGACGCCTGCGGAAACTCCAATTCCCACACCGACGCCAATTCCGACTCCGACTCCGACACCTGCGGAAACTCCGACTCCGACACCTGCGGAAACTCCAATTCCCACACCGACGCCAATTCCGACGCCAATTCCTGCGGAAATTCCAACTCCGACACCGACGCCAATTCCTGCGGAAACTCCAACTCCCACACCGACACCAATTCCTGCGGAAACTCCAACTCCGACACCGACGCCAATTCCGACGCCAATTCCTGCGGAAACTCCAACTCCGACGCCGACTCCGACACCTGCGGAAACTCCAATTCCGACGCCGACACCAATTCCTGCGGAAACTCCAACTCCGACGCCGACACCAATTCCGACGCCAATTCCTGCGGAAACTCCAACTCCGACGCCGACTCCGACACCTGCGGAAACTCCGACGCCAATTCCGACTCCGACGCCTGCGGAAACTCCAATTCCCACACCGACGCCAATTCCGACGCCGACGCCTGCGGAAACTCCAATTCCCACACCGACTCCGACGCCTGCAGAAACTCCGACGCCTGCAGAAACTCCGACGCCTGCGGAAACTGCGATACCAATTCCGACGCCAATTCCTGCGGAAACTCCAATTCCGACACCAATTCCTGCGGAAACTCCAATTCCGACACCAATTCCTGCTGAAATTCCAATTCCGACACCGACTCCGACGCCTGCGGAAACTCCGACACCAATTCCGACGCCAATTCCGACATCTGGAGAAACTCCAATTGCGACGGCTAAACCGGCGGAAACGCCGATCGCCCATCAGAATTCGATCGCCCCAACCACATCTCCACCAACCGAAACCCCCACACCTGCGCTAATTCCTGTGGCTTCGGAAGACTGTATGCGCGATCGAATCACTTTACCCGATCGCACTTCCATTCCCGACCCCAATATCCCTGAAAATATCCTCAACGCTACAGACAGCAGCGATTCCCTAATCGGCAGCCATATTAATGACAGCATCAACGGTTTTAACGGCAGCGACTTGGTAATTGGCTTTCCAGGCAACGACAATATTTACGGTGGCCTTGCTAGCCCAGTTACTGTTGGCGCGGATGCAGACAGCGACACCATATTTGGCAACGAAAATAACGACTATCTCGTCGGCCACGCTGGGAATGACATTATTTATGCGGGTAAAGATCCAGATGTGGCGATCGCAGGCAAAGATAATGACGTAGTTTGGGGCGACAAAGGCAACGATAGCCTGCTTGGTGATGAAGGTAATGACAGTTTATTTGGCGGCACTTCTGATGCGCCTGACGGTGGCTTGACAGGAAAAGATTTGCTTTTTGGCAATAACGGCAACGACGTTTTGTACGGGCAAGAAAGCGAAGATACTCTAAGCGGCGGCAAGGACAATGATACCTTACATGGTGGCAAAAATAACGATATAATTTGCGGGGATTTTGGCAATGATTTGCTGTTTGGAGAGTTGGGAAATGACACCATCTGCGGCGGCGATGGCGAGGATACGATTTTCGGAGATATTGACAATATCGCGACGGATGCTAGCAGTCAAAAAGATTATTTGTGCGGCGGTGGCGGCAATGATTTAATTTTTGGTCATCAAGATGCCGATCAATTGTGCGGCGGTGACGGTAGCGATACTCTGTACGCGGGTGAGGGTGATGATACTTTGATTGGGGGAATTGGCGACGACTGGTTGAGGGGAGACTTCGGAAACGATACGCTGCAAGGGGGAAGCGGGCGCGATTACTTTTTCTTGACTGCGGGAGAAGGCCGCGATGTCATCGCTGATTTTACGCAAGGTGAAGATTTATTAATTTTGACGGGAGGGTTAACGGTCGATCGACTCAGCATAGTTGAAGAAAACACTACAACTTTTATCAAAATTGCCAACACAGATCAAATCTTAGCTAGCCTAAAAGGCGTGTCAGCTAATCTCATCACTCAACAGGATTTTACAGTAATTGGGCTACCTGGTTTGTAGATAATATGGAATCCAGTTGTATCAGAACGATCGCTAATATCATGTCCGATCGATTAACCATAATATCCCGGTGGGGGCGGGTTTGTGAGATTGTCAATTATTGGCAGGTATTGTTGGTGAGAGGAGCACCTACAAAAATCGATCTCGCTCGACCGGACATGATATGAGACACTACTTAAATCTTTCGTATAGCCTCAGCAAATAGTCATATCGCCTTGATTTATCCTCTCTAAAATTAATCTACCCTGCCTTCAGAATGCAGGCTAGGGCGATCGGGAGAACTGTGGAGTAAAACACAATATTGGTACTAGACTTGGGGTTAAGTTGAAACTGTAGGGTGCGGACTGCACACCCTACAGTTTCTCGTTTCCAGCCTCGGCTTTGTATTTAAACCGGAACCAGAGTAGGTTCCAAATTTGCCACTAATTTTAGATTGTACTCATCTTCAAAAGATGGCTTTTTATAATCCAAACTCCAGAGTTCCAGAGCGCAATTGTCTTCGGGATTGAGCGGCTGCAGCCGCAAATGAAACTCTCGAACTTCCGGGCGGTGTTCGCATTTAAAATCAGAAATTGCGCCAATCTGCCGCCTGTCCAAAGCCACAGCCAATCGCAGAAAAGGATGCAATTTACTGACGAGTTCCCGGTATTTTTTCGGAAGAATTACAAAATTATCGTGCTTTTTTTTGGGAGGATTTTTCCGGTGATAGCGAGCTAAGTTCGCAATTACTTCAATCTCAGTTTCAGTGTATCCCAATAACTCACCGTTGCGAATTAAATAGTAAGAATGCTTGTGGTGCGCTGAATGACTGACGTACAAACCGCAGTTGTGCAGAATCGCGGCAGCCCACAGCAACTCGCGTTCTTCGGTTCCCCAATAGTGTAGAATTCCTTGAGTTTGGTCGAAGAAATTGAGCGCAAATGCTGCGGTTCTTTCGCTTTGTTCTAAATTGACTTGATATTTCTCAGCCATGTGCAGAATGCTGCGCTGGCGGATTGAACCTTGATAGCGCAAGCGGTTCTCAATTAAACCGTGCGCCAGCATCCAGTCAACAATTACGCCTTCTCTCAGAGAGTGATCGCACACAGTCAGCGATTCAATTCCTAATAGTGTCATAGCTTCCTGCAAAATCATAGATCCTGCGAGAATAATTTCCGCCCGCTTGTCCGACATTCCCGGAATTGCCAACCTTTCGGCATAAGAAAGTTTGCGAAAGCGATTGACTAAATCGCGCAAATCTTTTAAACTTAACTGATATCCGGCTAGGGGATTCGGCACTGTTCCAAACTTTTCGCGAGCGTTAATTGCAGCCAGAGTTTCGATGGTTCCAGCAGTGCCAATCAAGCGCAAAGGTTCGCCAGCATTGAATTGAGAGCGCAATTCGTCGATCGGTCTTTCCAGCGAAATCCGAATATAAGCTTGCAAATAAGCAAACTCCTCCCTGCTAATCGGGTCAGTTTTGACAAATTGTCCTGTTAAGCGAACAGCACCAATTTTTGTACTCGTGAGACAGCGAGGCTCAGAACTGTCTCCTAAAATCAACTCCGTAGAACCGCCTCCAATATCAATAATTACCTGCGACTGATTGTTAAATTCCATACCCGAAAGAACACCGAGATAAATTCTCCGCGCTTCTTCTTGACCGGAAATTAAACTCACATCCAGGTCTAATTCGTCAGCAACTTGTTTGAGAAAATCCCGCCCGTTAGGAGCTTCCCGAACCGCACTCGTAGCCACAGCGATAATTTGTTCCGCATTGAAAGTTTTAGCAATATCTTGAAAACGGCGCAGAGTGGCGATCGCCCTTTCCATAACCTCGGACTTCAAGCACCCTGTCTTAACCTCACAATCGCCCAACCGAACCGTATCTTTTTCTCTAGCAATAATCGTAAACGCGGGCAATTTCGGATCGATGCGCGCCACCACCATGTGAAATGAGTTAGTACCCATATCAATAGCAGCAATAATGCGATTTGACTCCGCAGAAGCAAGTGAATTAACCATTGGAGTATCGGGGTTGACAGATATTTATGATTATTTCACGAATCCAGTTAGGGATTCTATTAAATTAGCAAAAATCGGGAACTGCTGACTGGGCAAGACTTTCACCTATTTTAAATTCCGATAGAAGTATGCTCGCCAGCAGAGATAGTAAGTGATTGTGCCTAAAATTTGATAAAATCTAGAGTTAAAAATATCAAATCTAGAATTGAAATGCTTAAAGAGCCCGATCGCCAACCCGAATCCACATTGCTAACCGTCGTGAGGCTTTTGAGATGGGACAAACCAGCAGGAAGGCTCATTTTAATGATTCCAGCCCTCTGGGCCGTCTTTTTAGCAGCAGAGGGGAGGCCGCCCGCAGCATTGGTGGGCGTGATTGTGTTGGGTACCCTAGCCACGAGTGCGGCGGGATGCGTCATCAACGACTTATGGGATCGCGATATTGATCCCGAAGTAGAAAGGACGCGATCGCGCCCCCTAGCATCCCGCGCCCTCACCGTGCAAACGGGAATAGGAGTTGCATTAATTTCCTTTGCTTGCGCGGCCATTCTCGCTTTGTATCTCAATCCTTTAAGCTTCTGGCTGTGTGTCGCCGCCGTACCAGTAATTATCTGCTATCCGCTGGCAAAAAGATTCTTTCCAGTGCCGCAATTAGTGTTATCAATTGCCTGGGGATTTGCTGTTTTAATTAGTTGGAGCGCCGCCGTTGACGAATTAGAATTAGCGACTTGGCTGCTGTGGGGTGCAGTCGTGTTTTGGACGATGGGATTTGATACAGTTTATGCGATGAGCGATCGGGAAGATGATTTGCGTTTGGGGGTGAATTCCAGCGCGATATTTTTCGGAGATAATGCCGCTAATGCTGTGGGGTTTTTCTTTGTTGGTACTGTCGGTTTATTGGCAGCAATGGGGATGAATTTGCACTTGCATATTGGCTTTTGGATTGCAATTTTTTGGGCGGCGGTTCTGTGGTTTTTGCAGTACAGTCAACTGCGGAATGCGGATATTCCTAAGCCTGTTTACGGTCAAATTTTTCGCCAAAATGTTTGGGTGGGATTTGTCATATTGGCGGGAATGATCGTTGGGGATATTTTTTAATAGATATCTCCAATAATTATTGTGGAACAGGCATCTTGCCTGTTCAAAAAGCAATATTAGTAATTATTGTCAGGTGGAAAAACGCCAAATCTTAATAGTTCTGTCTCGGCTACCACTGATGAGAGTTTCTCCGTCAGGACTAAAGGCAAGGCAATAAACAGTGTCTGAATGTCCTAGAGTGTGCATTGCTTCTCCGGTAAATAAATCCCAAATTCTAATAGTGCGATCGGCACTACCGCTAGCGAGATATTTCCCATCAGGACTAAAGGCAACAGCGTGAACATCATCCGTATGTCCTGTCAAGTTACTTTTGAGTTCTCCACTGCTTAAACGCCACAGTTTAATCGGTTGCTTGACACCGCCACTGGCGAGAGTTTGTCCATCGGGACTGAAGGTGACACTATAAACAATGTTGTCGCTAAAGAAAGAACGAGGCCAACCAATAGGGCCGTCACCAGGGCCGTTTAAGTTGCGGATTTCTCTGCCTGTGTTAAGATTCCAAAGCTTGATATTACTGTCGAAACTTCCACTAGCAATTATATTGCCGTCGGGAGCGATCGCAACGTCGTGAACTGCCCAAACATGACCTCTGAGAGTGTGTCGCAATTCCCCGGTTTCGAGGTTCCAAACTTTCACGGTACTGTCAGCGTGGTGTCCGCTGACTAAAGTTTTGCCATTAGGAGTTAGGGCGATCGACCATACAGAAAGAACCACCCAGTCATCGCCTTTGAGAGTGCGTTTTAGTTGCCAGGTTTGAGTATCCCACAATTTAATAGTACCGTCGGGATTGGCGCTGCTGCTGGCAAGAGTTTTTCCGTCGCTGCTGAAAGTAACGCAAGTCACGCCTCCAGAATGTTCGGTGAGATTTTCTAGGAGTTCTCCTGTTGTCAAGTTCCACACTTTAATAGTTTGATCGAGACTGCAACTAGCGAAAATTTGACCGTCTGGGTGAATGGCGAGTGATTTAATAATGTCTGAATGCTCTGTGAGAGTATGTTCGGTTTTCCAAGTTTTTTTGGGGAAATTAGTTTGAGTATTTTCATGTTCTAAAGCTTGCTCTATTTCCGCTTTCAAGCTCCGTCCTTTGGGATCTTTCGGATACTTTTCGAGAAAAAAGTCTACATCAAATAAAATTTCTTTTATCTCTCTTTGTGATTTTGCCAGTAAAAGTTTTTTGCGAATTATACCTAAATTTTCAATCTTTTTATCTTCCCAACTCGTGGGTGGTGACCAAACGAGAGAAGGTTCAGCGGGATTTTGACAAATAATTGGCATCCAAGCTGCACCAGGAAACTCATCTTCTAACCCTTCTGTCCTCAACATGGTTCGTGCTTTCAGAACAGCTTGGTATAAAGATTCTCGGTTATTAGAAAAAGCTTTTAAAAAGTGCTTTAAAAACCGTTGTGCAACCCGATCGGGTACGGGTTCTCGCATGACAATTAATTGCGGAATATTTAACTCTGCCAAATCATAAGCAAGTTGCAACCCGTCACAGGAATTGAAAATCGCTAATTTTAACCCGCGTTCGATCGCATCTTTTAACCCTGGCTTTAAATGATCTATTGTTAAATATTCTTTAGGCTCAGTTGTTCTAGTATAAATTCGTCCTTTGTTATCATCACTGGAACTATGTCCCGCAAAAAACAGAATATCCCAGTTTTCGTATCCAATGCGATCGCTAACAACTTCCCGCGTCGGTTCTGGGAGAAATCTGACCTCTGCATCTGAAAAACCTTCTTCTAAGGTAGCACGTTCTTCCTCTAGATTCAGTCCTTCACTATCGCCCAAAATTACTAGGATTCTCAGCTTAGTCTTGTCGCCAACTCGGGTGAGTTTTTCAACTCGGTCAAAATTGGGCGGACTCAAGGCAATTTCTACTTTAGCTTTACTAGAAGTAAATATACTCCATTCGTGCCAAGGAATTTTGTTGAGCAAATCATCTTTTGCTTGAATAAAAAACCTAACTTCTTCTTGTTTTCCTTGACTTTCTCCTAATTCTTGCAGGAGCCGATCGTTAAGTTTTCTAAATTCAACACAGTCGTATTGATTTAACCAAAAATTGACACTTTTTGTCAATTTTTGATAAGATAAGCGACATTTTTCTCGGGCTGTGGCAGTATCATTCGGAGTAATCCGCTGTTTGAGTCTTTCTGAATTACGAAAAGTCAAACACTGACGCAAATATGAATAATTCTTTTTCAAATCCTGATAAATGTTAGAAATATTGTCGGGACTTGGTGGAAGCTGAAAATCCATTCCAGTAAAAAAAGGCTGACCTTCTTTGGCAATTTGCAGAGTGACATCAAACCCTTCCTCAAAACTTCCCCTGTTGATTTTTAAGAAAATTCGTTTGGCCATAGGTGTTTTTTTGACCTTCTCAATTAGTTAAAATTCAAAATATTCGGTAAGGCTGTCATCGCCTGAAGTCACTTGAACGCTGAACTCTTCTCCTGGTGAGAATGAGATTTCTTGTTTAAATCCATCTCTGTCTTCATTAACTAGGAGTTCGACAGGTTCGCCGGATTCAAAAAAAACAGTAAGCTTGAGGTCTTCTGGTAAATAGGTTTGCTCTTGAAGCGGATATATCCCCAGAAATAGGCTAATGGTTTGATCTTCTTGTTTCTCTAAATCCAGAGTTAAAGCGAGGGTACGATCGCCCATTTGAATTTGTTTAACTCGTTGAACGGTATTTGACCTAAAAGCTTCTTGAAGCCTTCTAATACCCAATATATCAGCAGTTGTCAACCATCCTTCCTGAAGCGCCTCAACAAAGTTATTTTGGAACCATATATTTAAATTCACTGGCGGTACTATTACATAATCTAGTCTTACATCCTTAACTTTCATATTAAGTAATTGGGTTAACTCTCCTGTCCTAAATCTAGTTTGAATTTCCTCAAATCCTGTGGGATCTGTCTCAAAATATACAATCAAACTACCCTCTTGTATTTGATTTATTTGAATCGAAATATTGCCGGGAATTCTTTCTAGGATTCTGGAGATTTCAAGAATGATATCTGGTGGCACTGTCTCGAAAACCACAGGATCGATCCACATCTTTGCACCGACTCGAACTTCTTGCCCAGTTAGCAGTGGATACCATTCATTAGGATTCACGATATCTCTAGGATGCAAATCTAAGGCTTTAGCAATCTTTTCAATAGCATCTCGCTGAACCGGATAGCCCCAATGGGGATTACTGAGTCTTTTAACTTGGTCAACATTTACAGCCGCAATTTCTGCTAATTTTTCGTAAGAGTATCCTTTCTTAAACCTTTGATCCTCAATGATTTTGGAGCCGTTATCAGTGGCTAGTAATCCACGAAGTTTCTTGCGTTTTTGAGTCATTATTACAATAATTTTAGCGTTGTATTTTCTTGAAGTTTAACGACCCATATAAATGCAGATAAATGCAGATAAATGCAGATATATACAAAAATGCAGCTCGATGCAGAACGGCACTGTTATCTGCACTGAATCAATCTGGTTGTCACTCTTTTGTTTCAGTACATTGTGATTGTAGACAGCAGTTAGGCCTAACTCAGTTGTCCTTGGTTCAAAAAATTGACTTGGAGACAAGAGTATGAATTGCAAAGTCTTGATTTCACCCCTCCTCATCTGCTCGATCGCGATCGGCAACATAACTTTGGTACTAGCCGCAGTTTCAGGTGCTTCAATCGCTCGAATCGCCCTTGGGTCAGCCACAACTAACATGATACCCCGAATTTGTATCGATCGACATGGCAATGAATACCCCTGTCCTTGATTAAGGCTAAATCTCAAATAAGTGCGATCGCACTTAAGTAAATCCACCTAAAAAACAGAATTCCCCGATACCCGACTTCTTAAAGCAGTCGGGTATCTCACCGCGCGAGATCATTTTACATTTAATTAGAGCCACCTAATTGCTTCAGACGCTGACGAGCCTTACCAATGTAAACATCTTCATCTGGCTCATCGGAGTTAGCATATTCCAAACAGTGTTTCCAAGCTTTCACAACTTCTGCATCATTCCCCAGATTTTCTTGCACTTGGGCCATGATGCCATAAGTTAAACCCCGATCGCTCTGTAATTTAACAGCCTCTTGCAGCTTGTCCAAAGCTTCTTCATAGCATCCTTGTTCCTTCCAAGCCCAAGCAAGGTAGGTTAACAACCCTGCTTTGACTATTTTGTTATTCTCAACTTTCTCGGTTTTCACCAGCTTTAAACCTAGCCCAATTTTTTCAACTGATTTCCGCAAATCTTTATATTCAATGATATACAAACGGCCCAACTTGCAGTAAGCAGCAGCCAAGCCTAGGAATGCTGCATCCTGATACAGTTCCATCGCCCGATCGACTTTTCCCGCTTCTTCATACATCAATGCTTGATTGTAGTAAGTCACTGCATTATCTGGGTTGATTTTAATAGCTAGATCGAATTGTTTTCGAGCTTCAATTAAGTCGCCAGCTTGTTTTAAGTTAAACCCTCGATTGTTAGCATCCTTCGCCGCATCAAACAAAGTCATTTCTCTTGCTGGTGCTTCCGGGCGCGATCGCTTCTTGATTGCTTCTTCCATCGCCAGCTTGAATTTTTTTTTAGTAATTTTTTTCCCTTCTCCAATCACCTCGGATACTAAAGCCCATAAACCCTGGGCCAGCCTTCTCTCGACATAATTAGGGCTGTAGTTAGAAATGTTCATATCTGCATAATCCACATCCAGCCAGCTTAGACGAATAATTTCTTTTTCTACAAAATCCAGCGACTTGCCTTTCTTTTCCAAAACCCACTTATCCAACAGGCTCAACATTTCTTCAGGTTCCATTGCTTTCCCCAATTCATCTATTTTTTTAGTGATTATAAAAGATTTTTTGTGATTTTTGTGATTTTTGTGATTTTTTTATAAAAGTTGTGAACTTTGTGTGTGAATTTTAGCATTGTTTTGATTAGGCGAATCCTGGAAAATATGTAGAAGTAACCAACTGTACAAAACTAGGTGTAGGTTAACTGTCCCAATTTTACCTACAAGCGTTCGAGTTAGTTCAATCGTTTTTCATCTCTACCAACTTAGCCCAAAGTTTTCACAGTGTTACATCTACATTTACTAAAAGAGTGATTATGGATGGCATAGATAAATTGAGGTTGAGACTGGAACAATATTCCGATCGCAGTTCTAAAGACGAGCTGTTATGTCAGCTAATTTTAAATATCTGCTTGCTATCACGGGATAATCCCCAGCGTCGAAAATTGATGGATCGGTTATTGCGGGAACTGCAACGCTTGCCAAAATTGTCAAAAAGTTCTCATCCCTATTATTATGAAGCCGTTAATAAAACTTGGGAATGGTTAGACAAGAACCTTCACAAGTTTCATCCCCGCAGTTCTCCCATTCAAGACAGTATCATGACTTGGATTAACCGTTATCTCAAGTATCGAATTCACGATTTATATGCTGCCAAAAATCCAAACATACTTCCCTTAGATTTAGACGCTTTAGAACGTAGTCGATTTTACAATGACTGTTTAGATGGTTTGGAGGTGGAAATCGAACGGATTGAGAGACAAGAAAAACAAGCTGTAGCACGGGCGATCGTAAAATACATCTATCGAGATCCAGAATACGAACTTCGGAATTGTTATCCTCGAAACCGTCCCGACTGCAACTGTCAAATTCTTGTTCAAAGATTGTTTTTGCAGCAGTCGCCCGAAAAAATGGCAGTCATCGCCCGACAGTTAAATATCAAGACACAGACTATTTACTCTTTTTGGAAAAGGACGGGATTGTCCAAACTGCAACGAATTGGCCGACACATTGCTCAAAAAAATTCTGATTTTATGTCTGGCTGATTGCTGATTGTCTGAATCTGGCGCCATTTATACGCCAGATTTAGAAAGGATCTCGCCCTTCATTGAATTTGGTTTTTTCATAATCTACCAACACAAGGATAACCACAATGTCAGCAGAACAAACTAATCCAATGCGATTTAAGGGTGTTGCCAGCGATGGACTTTTCAAAGGCAAAGTCATTGAGGGCAAACTCGACATCAAAGTCAACGTCGAGTCGGTTACAGATCAACCCAAAGAAGAACCGAAGCCGGCACCTTTTGGTTGGGAGACAATTTTATTCGCGGTGTTTTTTTTGTTAGTTCTTAATCAAGCAGCAGGCGACCCCGGAGGCATGAGAAAATACCAAATTCCGCAAAGGTCTTCTCACCATCAGATTTTACCACAATAGGGAGAACAGGCATCAGCCAATCGCAATTATATCCATCTCCCTGAGTGTGAGGTGGATGTAAAACCTCGATTCCCGGTAGTTTGTGTAAAGTTATGCTACAAAGACTGAAACTTTGCATAAAAACTAAAACTTACTCCAGATAAATAAGTAGCGATGGAAGTTCAGCGAGTTAACCCCACACTCTTTGTGAAGTTATATTACAAAACGCATAAAAACTCCGACGCACTTCAGATAGATCAATATCAGCCCACAGTTATCGAATTAATCAAGGTGCATCATGTCTAATATATCGATCGGCAATCTGAACGACAACTATTTCTCCATCGACTTCGCAGGTAAAACTGACCCCACAGACACCTATCGTTTTAATCGGCTGAATACAGGCAGCTTTCGAGTTACGGCTGAAGGATTTAGTTCCATTGTCGGGATGCAACTCCTCGACAGTCAGGGAAAAGTCGTCAAAGACATCGAAACAAACGGCACAAATTCGGGAACTTTTAGCATCGATAATTTGGGCGCAACCAATTATGCACTCAAAATTTCTGCACCTTCGGGCGATACAAATTATCAAGTTAGTTTAACCCCAGATGGCAAAGTTGACCCGCTGACAGGTTTAGGGGTTGACTCCGGCTTTTTCGCTACAGATTCAACGGGACAAGTTGGCTTTGACTGGCTGCACGACGGCGGCAATTATAAAGGTGAAGTTGCCATTTTCAGCGTGCTGGGAATGGAGAAATTTACTCCTGGTTCTCAGGAATTTATCAAAGAAGCAGCAAGACGATCCTTGACCAATTCTACCTTGGGTCACGTAGTAATTTCTGACCCCACAGAAGGTGCAAATCCGCTATTTAACGGCCGTTTAGGAGAGGGAAATTATAACGAAGGGCAGTACAGCGGCGCGAAAACATTTCCGATGAAACCGGGAGAAGCTTTTGCCGTGATGCTGGTGCCAAATGGTACAGTGCAAGATGTGTTTAAGAATCCCGGTGCCGGCGGTGACAAACGCCCGCTGCTATCATTATCTAGCACTAATCCAGATGATGCTTGGTTGTACGGTCAAGTAGCAGATGTCACTGGCAATGGCAAGGCATTTGCAATGGAAGATCAGCGCGTCGATCAGGGTTCAGATAAAGATTATAACGATTTGGTTTTCAATTTAACAGGCGCGACGGGCAAAGCAGTGTCGATCGACAAAGTGATCGATCCAAGTAAGGATTGGACTAAACTCGATGGCGGCAAGAAATTGATCGATTATGTCAAATCAAAGCAGCCGGTTGCTGTCGCGCCTCCTGTGGAAACGCCACCGATTGATCCAAAACCCCCGGTTGCTGTCGCGCCTCCTGTGGAAACGCCACCGATTGATCCAAAACCGCCGGTAGCTGTCACGCCTCCTGTGGAAACGCCACCGATTGATCCAAAACCGCCGGTTGCTGTAGCGCCTCCTGTGGAAACGCCACCGATTGAGACAACGCCACCTGTGGAGACAAAACCACCTGTGGCTGTCGCGCCACCGATTGAGACAACGCCGCCTGTGGAAACGCTGCCTGTGGCAACGCCGCCTGTTGCGACAACGCCACCTGTTGCAACGCTGCCGACCCCTCCAACACCACCGGTGCAACCGCCTACGATCGCCCCGGAACCGCCTCTAGTTGGACTTGAGCCGATCGATGATATGTCGCAGCCGATCGACCCGGAACCGCCGATTGAAACCGTATTACCGATTAGTTTGCCGCCAGAAAATCGCGCCTTTATCGGTATCATCGACACTGGATTTGCGACGAACAATCCCGATTTGGATTACTCTAAAGTGACATTGGGGCGCGATCGCATTGACAAAGACAGCAATCCTTTGTTTACTGCTGGCACTGGTAACGAACACGGCACATTTAGCTGGGGTTTAGTTAGTGCGATTCAAGGCAACGACAAAGGCATTGATGGCTACAACGATAAGGCAAATGTTTATTTAAGTCGGGCAATTGGTTCTGGGGAATGGGATTTAGCTTTAACTGATTTTGTGGGTGAAGCGACAGCACAAAAGAAGAAGAAGAATGCGATCGCACTTCTTCCCCTCGATTTAACTCAGAAAAATGCTGACGGAAGCATTACTACTCGTTATGAATTTACGAACCGAGAACGTGCTGCATTAGAGAATGCGCGTCAGAATGGAGTGCTTTTAGTTGTTGCGGCTGGGAATGACGGCGACGTGATGTCTGTTTTGGGTCAATCTTCCCAGGAGTTTGAGAATATTCTGACGGTTGGTTCATCTGATGGCTTTGGGCGATCGGATTATTCCAGCTACGGCTATGGTTTGGATATTTTAGTGCCCGGAGGTGCGATCGAAAATCCGACTTTATCGACTGTTGGCGATGATTTAGGCACGATGGCGGGAACTTCGGCATCCGCGGCTAAGGCGGCGGGGATGGCGTCTAAGGTTTGGGAGAGTAATCCCGATTTGAATGCTACCCA
The DNA here is from genome assembly GCF_036700405.1 of Microcoleus sp. T3_D1. NCBI lineage: Bacteria > Bacillati > Cyanobacteriota > Cyanophyceae > Oscillatoriales > Microcoleaceae > Microcoleus > Microcoleus sp. T3_D1. Next base: position 26,474 of record NZ_JAUBOV010000005.1, on the reverse strand, counting down.
AGTGATTGATATTTTGACCGGAAGTGCGATCGATTTGAAGGAGCCCGGATGGGATGAAGAAACAGGTTTTGGGGTGGTGAATTTCAATAAAGCTGTAGCAATGGCGAAGGAAACAGCGCCACAACTTTATATTCCGACACCTTTCTCGAATCCGACAACTTGGGGTAAAGAAGGGTTGGTGACGCCATTAGAAAGGGCGACGGCCGATGAGTTTAATGGCAAATACTATGAGTGGGAGTCTCGCACTCTTCAGTTTGGAGATACCCTAAGTCAAATTGCACTCGACACAATGGGCGATGCTTCTGCTAATGCTTACAACTGGATTGCTCAACATAACGGCATTCCCAATGCCAGTGAGATTCAGGCTGGGGATACAATTGAGATTCCCAAGGAGGTATCAGCACCAATTCAGAACCCCGATCCAATTCAAAATCCCGATCCAATTCAGAACCCCGATCCAATTCAAAATCCCGATCCAATTCAAAATCCCGATCCAATTCAAAATCCCGATCCAATTCAAAATCCCGATCCACTGCCACCGTCTAATTCAATTTCTCTCAACGGACACACCATTGGTGGCAATTTCTATCCAGTTTTCCAGAATTATCAAGGAACGCTGGGGAATCCCATTTCAGATGTCACCGACTATAATGGCGTGAGCTATCAGCTATTTGAGAATGGGTCGATCGTCAGCAGTGCAAATGGAACATTCCCGCTTTACGGAGGCATCCGTCAAACATACAGGAATACAGGTGGATTGGAAGGCTGGTTAGGTGCTCCAACGAGTGAAGAAAAGGGATTGGGAGATGGAAATATCATCCAATACTTTGAAAACGGTCACATTTACTGGAATGGCAGTAAGGCGATCGCTTACAAAGAAGGTAGCGGTTTAGCATCTAATAGTTCAGGTACTAACCTAGCCCAACCCAATCCAGGCAATCCCAATTTAGGCATAAATCCAAGTAATCCTAATCCAATCAAACCCAACCCAACCCAACCAATCCCAACCAATCCCAACCAATCCCAACCAACTAATCCTCTCTTACAACCTGTACATACTAAAGTTGACTACCTTTCTATTGCTACTCGGTACGGTGAGTACCGTAGTGGTGATGACTGGAACGTTGGTCGTGGCAAGAGTTTCAATTTGGGCTTTAATTGGGAATCTCCTGATGTAACCTATCAAACGGGTCAGCTTATTTATGCCCTTGAGGGTGGCACAATAGCAAAAGGTGGCAATATTTTCACAACCATACCATACTACAGAACTTTTACTGATGGTAAGAATGGTGATGCAGAAATCATCCTTGGTCCTGACGATGAACTTTCTAAAGAAGCAAGAAACCACAAAGACTTCCAGACCAAGTTTGAGCAGATTCGGACTCAGCTTAAAGTCAAGATAGAAGATGTTGTAGCCCAACAAGTTAATGAAAAATCTCTAGGAAATAATGATAGATTTAAGGATCTATTAAATAGTTCTAGTGCTTGGGAAAACAAGCTCGGACCTGTACGTTTTGATGACGGTAATCTGGGAGTTATTATTCACGGAACTCAACAAGAAGAGATTGGATTGAGGAATTTTTCGATTGATTATAACCCAGCAAAACCAACAGGTAAAACAATTGAGTGGAAAGGTAATTTTACTTACACCCTATATGATGATTTTGCTTTTTCCGAAGCAGATGGTAAGACGCCTGGTTTAGTTGGGTGGGTTTTAAGTCCTGCTTATAAACTGCAAAACTACGGTGCGGCAAAACCTTACAGTATAAAACTTGTTGTTGAGGAACCAATAGAAGGGGGATTGCCTATTTTACTAGCATAAAATACTTATCACTAAAATCGCACAAAGCGATCGCCCTTTTTCAACTATCCGAAAATAGCAAGCGCCCTCGCTCACCCTGACTCACAAAGGCGATCGCCCATAATTCATCAAACGAGCGATCGCCCTTCCTGCATCTGCGTTAATCTGCGGTCAAAAAAGAGCGATCGCCCTTTCTAACAATTCAGAAGGGCGATCGCTCTTCATTCATCCATCTCTAATTTATGGTTAGACAAGAGCGATATGCCATAAATTCAATACCAGTCCGCGATCGCCAGTCCTGAAACTCTCGAAAACTCCTTGACATTGTGAGTAACAAGAGTTGCTTGAAACGAAGCGGCTGTCCCTGCAATCAAAACATCGATCGGACCGATAGGAGTACCTTTTTGCTCCAATTGAGCGCGGATTGTGGCAGCAGCAACAGCACAATCGCGATCGAAAGGAACAACATTAACTCGGCTTAAAAGTTGCTGAAGTTGTTGGGTACGTTTTGCAGGCGAAGTAGATTTAGCAATACCCACTTGCAATTCAAACAGGACGATCGTTGAAATGCCAATTTCTTGAGGAGATACATTGGCAAGGTTTTGGGCAACTTGTCCTTGTCCTTTGAAATAGTAGATTAATGTATTTGTATCCAAAATGTACATCTAAAAGCTCTCCCGCAAAATGTCTTCCCCCGACTCAACACGAATCTCTTCCAGAGTAGGAAAGTCATCTGCCCACGCTCCAGCTAGGGAATAAACCAGTTCCGTCCAAGGAGTTGAAGTATCTACTGTATCGGTGGATTGGTTCTCATTCAGGTACTTGGCACGAATAAACTCAGCGAAAGTGAGAATTTCCCTAGCTTGGTTTTGGGGAAGGGTTTTGACGATCGCGTAGATTTGTTCAATAACAGTCATAATCGGATTATAGATTAAGAGCAGTTTAGCTTTATTTTAGCAATTATAATCGGTTTAGTTCCAAAGGCGATCGCCCTCCCTCACCCAAATTCAGAAAGCCGACCGCCAATAATTCATCGAACGATCGATCGCCCTTCTTACATCCGCGTTAATCTGCATCCATCTGCGGTCACAAAATATCGATCGCCCTTGCTAATAATTCAGAAGGGCGATCGATCTTCAACTTCCCACCTCAAGAGTAAAGATTTATTCATTCTCATCAACATTATCCAAGATATCTTCGATGTCCCGTGCCCCGTGAATCACGCGCAAAATTTCTACCTCTGACTCTATGAGACGGTAGAAAATCAGATATCTTCTAAAACCTTTAATAGCTTGTTGTCGCACATCGATTAAATTCGGATGAGAAAATTGACAGCCTTTTCCCATTTTCGGCGTTTGGGCCAATTGTTTAAAGGTTTCTTCGGCCGCGACAAGAAAGCGATCGGAAGCATCCATATTATCTTCCGCAATGTAAGTGGCTAATTCAATCAAATCGCCGATAATTTGCGGACGTTTTTGGATCGAGGTCTTTTTTATTCCTGCAACCCCTGATTCTGGGAAATACGCGATCGCACAGCTTGACTAATCTCCATCCAATCTTCCTCCGTCATCGCCGTAGGATTTCCAGATTCCAAACCCTCTAATAACATCGCTTCCAAACGTTCTGAAGCTTTACGTTTTTGGTCTTGGCGAATTAACTCACGAAAATACTCGCTAGCTGTACTATAACCCCCTTGGGCTACCTGTTCTTCTATATAAGTTCGCATTGAGTCAGGCAGAGAAATATTCATACTTGTCACGGGTATTACTTACCTCATTTAACTCGTTATCTTATTATGGCAGATTTTGCCATTTTTTGTCAAGTCTCACACAACGTGTAATTTTATAATAAATTGGAAAGAGCGAGATCCCTTTTTTACCCAGATTCAGAAAGGATCTCGCCCATAATTCATCAATCATGGCGAGATCCCTTGTTGTATCCGCGTTAATCTGCGTTAATCTGCGGTAAAAAAAAAGCGATCGCCCTTAATCAGCCAAAGGCAGAAAGGATCTCACTCATGATTCATCAAAAGATCGAGATCCCTTATTGTTGCATTCAACTAACAAAAGATTGTCATTTCAGTCAATTGTTGCTAAAATAATCACAAAAAACTATTCTGATTAGCCAATGAGCGACATCTCTATCAGCTTGCCAGATGACTTACTCACATACGTCAATCAAAAAGCGCCCAACCCCAGTGCTTTGATAGAATCTCTCTTAAAACAATGGCGAAAACAACAAGAAAACCAAGCTTTAGCAGAGGCTTGCAAGCTAATTGACGAATTAGATTTAGGATGGGATGAGGAATGGCAAGCTCAAGCGATTACCGACTGGGAAGCATCTGGATAGCTAGATTCGATCCGTCAGTAGGAACAGAAATACGCAAAACGCGACCTGCGTTGGTCATTTCTGGTACGCTGTTCAACGAGCGGCGCAGCAAAGTGACTGTTTTGCCATTTACATCCGCTCGTCCTCACGATCCTCGGATTTCTGCTGCTGTGATATTAGTACCCGCATCCCCACAAAATGGTTTAGATGCAGATAGTTTGCTAGTCTGTGTCGATCCCATGACTTTCGACAAAACAAGATTAGTACAACAAGTCGGCCAATTGGAATCCGAGCTATTTTCCCAAAGTCAAGAGATTTTGCAGCGCTATCTGGAATTATAGCGATCGTCCTTTCTAATAATTCAGAAAGGCTCTCGCCCATCATTCATCAAAAGAGCGAGATCCCTTCTTGCATCTGCGTTAATCTGCGTCCATCTGCGGTAAAAAAAGATCGATCGCCCTTTCTAATAATTCAGAAGGGCGATCGCTTTTGCTGAATTTATGATATAATTACCCATCAGTTACAGCTACACTTGCCCACTTCTTTTGATATAAAGGAGTAAAGCCCGTGAAAATAGAAGAATTACTGCAAAGAAAAGGGATTATTCACCGCGATCCAGAAATTATGAGCGGTGTCCCCGTATTTGTCGGCACTCGCGTTCCCTTAAAGACTTTTTTCGATTACCTGGAAGGTGAAAGCGGTTTCGCAGAATTTATTAATGATTTTCCTTACCTAGAAAGTCAGGCAATTAAAGTGCTAGAAAATCTTACTAAGATGATGCTGTCGCTAGAAAGTGATTCCAATGCTTATATTGCTTGATGAAAATCTCTTGAGTCAAAAACTTAAGCAGCCTTTCTTAGATGAGGGTCATTCAATCAGCAATGTTTATGACATGGGGTGGAGAGGGCTAAAAGACCGGGAAATTCTGGATCGATCGGAGAATCATCCTTTTGATGTTTTTATCACCGCCGATAAAAATCTTCCCTATCAACAAAATTTAGCAATTCGTGTTATTACAATTGTGGTGTTAGATTCTAGCAGTACGAGACCCGACCATCTTGTACCTTTGATGAGACAAGTTAGCACTATGATATTGTCGCTACCAACGGGTTCCGCAGTTCGCATTAATGATACTGGGGATGTGGTTTCCATTAGTCCTTGATCGATCGCCCTTCTTACATCCGCGTTAATCTGCGTGCATCTGCGGTTAAAAAAGATCCAGATCCCTTTCTCACCCATATCCAGAAAGGATCTCGCCCATAATTCCTTCTTTAAAAAGTTGAAAAATTACAAAGCAAACACAATTCTGAGAGCTCGATCGATTTTTAGTAAAACCTCTGGCTCAACTTCACCTCGGATATCCACCAAGCGAGAAAAATAATCTATAGGGCGCGTTTGCAAACAATCTGCAAGAGATTTTTTTGTTAATCTATTTGCTTCTGAAGGTTCAATCTCCACATTACTTCTAATCTTGGCTTTTTTTTCACTCCAAGCAGTAATTGGAACCACCTGGATTATGGGAACTCTCTCATTATAAGTATTGTTAGTCACAATAATGCAAGGTCTAATTTTTCCAGTTTCAGAACCCCTAGTAGGGTCAAGATTGACTTCAATAATTAGTCCCCGTGTCAGTTTTATTCCTTCGGCCATTCTTCTAAACCTAATTCCGCCAATTCCTGTAACTCTGTCTCTTCGGCATAGACTTCCGCATAGAGCATCGCCGATTCTTTCAACTGCTCGGTTTCTAACGCTAATTCCAACCGTTGAATCGCTATTCTAACCAATTCACTAGGATCTTTAAATCCATAGTTTTGACAGAGTTCTAAAAATTTTACCTGCGATTCATCTAGTTTAAATGTTTGCTCTTTCATAGTAAAAATACTAGGAAGGTTCGAGAATTTTGTGGTCTCAAAAGCTATTTTTTTAAGCCACTATTTATATAATAACATACATTTGTAGATACTGCAAAAAACTCGCAAGTATTAATAACACCATATCCAGCCCAAAACTATGAAAAAAATCATCATTGGCATCATGGGCCCGGGCGAGAGTGCCACCTCAACCGACTTAGAAAACGCCTATCAACTCGGACAACTCATCGCCGAAGCAGGATGGATATTGCTAACTGGCGGCAGAAATGTCGGCGTCATGGATGCCGCCAACAAAGGAGCAAAATCAGCTAACGGTTTAACAGTCGGCATCCTTCCGGGAAATGACACTCGCGGCATTTCTGAAGCTGTAGATATTGCCATTGTCACCGATATGGGAAACGCCAGAAATAACATTAACGTTCTTTCTTCAGATGTAATAATTGCCTGCGGTATGGGGACGGGCACTGCTTCGGAAATCGCCCTCGCTCTGAAAGCTAACAAACAAGTTATATTGTTAAATCACAGCGCCGAAAGTCAAGTTTTTTTTAAAGGTTTAGCACAATTTAACATCTTTGTGGTAGACAATGCTGTAGAGGCTATGAATCAAGCTCGCGAAATCCTAGTAAATTCAAGATGAAATCCAAGATGAGAGTAAGCAAATTCAACTTTTGTGCGATCGGCATTTTTCTGACTTTGGGGATTTTCGTCAGTACCAAAGCAGACGGAAGAATTGCACAGTTCAGTGTCAGCAATAAACCCACTCAAAAATTAGCACAAACCCTCCCTCCTCCTCCCCCTTTCGCACAGCCTGTTACCGAACAAGAAGCGCCACCTATTCGCAGCGAATCAGTGCCGGATAAAATAGCTTTAGCAACCCATTTGCAGACCATCAAAGCTAGACTCTACGGTGCTTACTGGTGTCCTAACTGTCACACGCAACAAGAACTTTTCGGCAAAGAAGCTTTTACCGCTATTACTTACATTGAGTGCGATCCCAGAGGCAAAGATGCTCAACCCGATTTGTGCAAAGCTGCCAATATTAAAGCTTATCCCACTTGGGAAATTCGGGGTAAATATTACACGGGCCGGCAATCTTTGGAAAAACTGGCTATTTTATCCGGTTATAAAGGCAGCAGCAATTTTCTGCAACCAGTTCCCTCTCCTTAAAAATATCTAAATTAGTTAGCACTCGCACGCGCCGACTAAGAAACCGGGTTTTTGAACCGAGATTGACGGTTTTCAGCAATTATTTTGGTTAAAAACCCGGTTTCTCGCCACCCCTGCGTCCATGACTATAAATGTAAGCTGCGGTGGCGCACTTATGCCGAATGATCGAACGGTAGCTAACTAAAATACTCTTCAACAATTTTCAAAATCCGCGAGGCGGCCAAACCGTCACCAAAGGGATTAATTGCCATTGCCATTGCGTTGTATGCTTCGGAATTGCTGAGCAATTCTGCCGCTGCTGTGAAAATTATATCAGAATTAGTACCTACAAGTTTAGCGGTGCCTGCGGAAATTGCCTCTGGTCTTTCTGTGGTTTCTCGTAATACTAAAACAGGCTTGCCCAAACTAGGTGCTTCCTCTTGCAAGCCACCGGAATCTGTTAAAATTAAATGACATCTCTGAATCGCTCCTACTAATTCGGCGTAATCTAAAGGTTCAGTTAAAAAGACTCTCGGATGGTCGCCCAAAAGAGCTTGCAAAGGTTCTCTGACTGTGGGATTTCGATGTAGAGGTAAGAGCAAGGCTGTATCGGGAAACTTATCTAAGATTTGGAGAAATGCCTTAGCAATTCCTGCTAAGGGTTCTCCCCAATTTTCGCGACGGTGAACAGTTGCTAAGATAGTGCGATATTTGCTCCAATCTAAGTTAGGAATGTTGCATTCTGGTTGGCGTTTGGCGACAGAAAGCAAGGCATCGATTACTGTGTTGCCTGTGCGGTGAATTTCTCCCAAAACGCCCGATCGCCCTAAATTCTCCGCAGCCAGCTCTGTCGGGGCAAAATGCAGCCTTGTGAGTTGAGATATCAACCGTCGGTTAGCCTCTTCGGGGTAAGGATTGAACACGTCGTCTGTCCGCAATCCGGCTTCTACGTGACCTACGGGTATTTTCTGGTAAAATGCAGCCAAAGCAGCGGCAAATGCTGTCGTTGTATCGCCCTGAACTAAGACGATTTCGGGCTGCAATTCTTTAAACAATGCTTCCAAACCCTGCAAACTCCGGGATGTAATATCTGTCAAGGTTTGCTGGTGCTGCATAATGGCTAAATCCCGATCGGCTTTTAGATCGAACATTCGCATTACTTGCTCGACCATTTCTCGGTGCTGACCGGTTAAAATTACTTGGGTGTCAAAGGTGGGCGAACTTTTGAAGAGTTGAATTACTGGGGCTAGTTTAATCGCTTCCGGGCGAGTTCCTAAGACGATGCAAACGCGGTGTGTGGCTTCGGGCATGGTAAAATTAGATGTAAGTTGATTCATATTTCGTGGAACAGGCATCTTGCCTGTTTTTGACCTTGGTGCAGGATATCAGTTTATACTCACATCTTTCACCATTCTTAAGAACGGGCAAGATGCCCGTTCCACAAAAACTCAATTTTATTGTGAAACAGGCATCTTGCCTGTTCCTAAATAGGTAATTGACAATGATGCAATATCTCCGTTGATACCTATTCAGTTAATATTAAAACCAAATCGTAGATTTTTAAGCGTTAATTTGTTATGCCCTATCGGTACATTTTATTTTACAAACCCTATGATGTTTTAACTCAATTCACTGACAACTCAGGGGAAGCTAAACGCAGCACTCTCAAAGATTATATTCCTATTCCTAACATTTATGCAGTAGGAAGGCTCGATCGCGATAGTGAAGGTTTGTTGCTGCTAACCGACGATGGGCCCCTTCAGCACCGACTTAGTGACCCGAAATTCGCTCATCCCCGCACTTACTGGGTGCAAGTTGAACGAATTCCTGATGCAAGTGCGATCGCCGCTTTGCAGACAGGTGTCACAATTCAAGATTATCGGACTCGATCGGCAAAAGTGCAATTATTGTTAGAAGAACCCGCTTTGCCGCCCCGCGAACCGCCGATTCGATTTCGCAAAAACGTGCCGACAGCTTGGCTGGAAATGACTCTCACAGAAGGCCGCAACCGCCAAGTCCGCAGGATGACCGCAGCAGTAGGGTTTCCGACGCTGCGGCTGGTTAGGTGTGCGATCGGGCATTTGCGTCTCGAAGACCTCAAACCCGGTGAATGGCGGGAACTAACTCAAGCCGATTTGAGATTTTAGATTTGAGATTTTAGATTGGGGAATTACAGTCAACCGCCTTGACATTTAGGACATTCTTGATATCTGAAACTATTACTGCGACTGCATTTCCCTTCTTCCTTCTTCCGACTTCCATCGGACTGAAATCTGTTACATCCGTTACATCCGTTACATCCGCCCTTGCGAATCCGTTGCCGAACTTCCTTCTTCCTTCTGCTTACTTTCGAGGCGGCAAAATAAAACTCTCGTTTCCATCCTTATCTTTTTGCACCTGAGCTCCCAACTTGACAAGAGCTTGTCTCGCCCTTTGACGCACCAACTTATCAGTTGTTTGAGCATAAACCGTACTCCAAGCATTAAACCGCACCGGCACGCTATCGGGATCTCGGCGCAAATACTCAGCAGTGGCTCGAAACATCGGCGCCAATTTCGACCATTCCGGGTTTTTTTCCACCCAATCAGCGGCCATTTCGTGAGAGCGAATTGACTCGGGAATATCCCCCAACAGCAGCAACTCATCAATACCTTTAGTTCGCCACACTATCCACGATTGGGAATGAATTTGTGGCGAAAGGGCAAGGGCGCTAGTACCCCGCTCTATAAACTCAACTGCAGTTTCAGGCTTTCCCTGATAAAAAGAAATAGCTGTGGAAAGAAACAGGTAGATGTCAGCCCACCGCGGGTCGCGCCGCGTAACTATGTCAAAATAATCTTGGCTGAGATTGTAGCCCGTTACATCTCGCGCTTCGTCGTCCCCAAAATACTGCAAAAATTTGAGAAATGTCCAATCTGCAATTAAATTGTCAAACCCAAAACTAGGGATTGTTTTGAGCATTTTTAGCCGCAGGGCTTCTTGCTGCGCTTCTTGCTGTGCGGCTTGCTTGAAACTGGCAGCAGACATTGCAGAGGGCGACTTTTGCCCCTGAACGCCAACTGGGGACATTCCGCCCAACTGCCCGCTAGACTGCATGGCGACGACCCCCGCCAGCGCTGCTAGACCGATAGCTCCATTAACGAGCAGGCTCAACCACTTACGCGAAAATTGTTCGATTTTAGCTTCCACGGCACTTTATAAATCCAAGTTTTAAATTAAGTTTATTGAAAGAGAGTAATAATTGGTTGGCGATCGACTAAAAATCTCGTTAAACTGTCCAAAGGGATGGTGGAGCCTCCACACAATAGTTTAAGTAGTAGTGTGAGATTTTTTAGCAATATAAAATCTCAAATCAAAAATCTAAAATCGAATTGAGCCAAATTCAATGAATCAAGCCCGCAGACGCTTTTCTAAGTTACAGGCAGCCCTGTTCAGTGGGGCGATGGCAACAACCGCTTCGATATCTTTGCTCGTTCCCGGGCTGAGTCAATCAGTCCGCGCCGAGCTTCAAGATAGCCCCAAAGCTGTCTTAGACGAAGCTTGGCAAATTGTGAACCGAGAGTATGTTGATGGCAGCTTTAACAAGACTGACTGGCAATTGACCCGCCAAGAACTGTTGAGCAAAAACTATACCTCTCGCGAAGCTGCTTACACCGCTCTCCGTAAAGCGCTAGAGAAGTTGGACGACCAGTACACGCGCTTCATGGACCCGAAGCAGTACGAAGCGCTGACGAATCAAACCTCTGGGGAACTGACAGGGGTGGGGATGAGGCTGGAAGAAGACGAGAAAACGAAAGCGATTAGGGTAGTCGAGCCGATGGAAAATTCCCCGGCCCTGAAGGCAGGGATTCTAGCGGGCGATACGATTTTGGTGATTGACGGCAAAACTACCAAAGGCATGACTGTCTCGGATGCGGCTCAGGTAATTCGGGGCGACGAAGGCACGAAAGTCACGCTGCGGATTGCTCGTGAGGGCAAAAGCGAATTTGACATTACTCTGACTAGGGCGAGAATTGAGGTAGCAGCGGTTCGCTACAGCCTCAAAAATGAAGGCGGTAAGAATGTGGGTTACATCCGTTTGCAAGAGTTTAGCTCCCACGCGGGCGAACAAATGGAGGCGGCGATTAAAAAGCTCTCGGCTCAGAAAGCTGACGCTTTTGTTTTGGATTTGCGGGGGAATCCCGGCGGTTTGCTGCGAGTGAGCATTGATATCGCTCGGATGTGGATGGATACAGGGGCGATCGTCCGCACAGTCGATCGCGCGGGCGATTCTCAGGAAATGAAGGCAAATCGCACTGCGCTCACTGACAAGCCTTTGGTGGTGCTCGTGGACGATAACTCGGCCAGCGCCAGCGAGATTTTGGCCGGTGCTCTGAAGGACAACAAGCGCGCAACTGTGATGGGCGGCCAAACTTTTGGCAAAGCTTTGGTGCAGTCGGTGCATTCTTTGGCTGACGGTTCGGGATTGGCGGTGACGATCGCTCACTACTATACTCCCAACGGTACGGATATCAGCCACAAGGGCGTTACTCCCGATGTTAAGGTGGAAATCACCGACGAACAAAAGCTGAAATTAGCTAACAAACCGATGTTGGTTGCGACTCAGGACGATCCTGCTTACGCGCAGGCGATCGCACTTTTGCGAACTACCGCTTCGTCTCCCCCTCCCGTAACCGCTAATGAGGCTCTTGTTCCTAAAAAGTAAGTAGTTGAAACCGTAATTTATTAACCATAAGGATTAAGATGAAGCCCGCGTCAGCGGGTTTTGTTTTTATGCTTATGGTTATGGGTTATTAAGTAAATTTAGGTGATTTAATGTAAGATGCAGATGGTTGAAAAGCTTGCTCTATGAGCATTATTCCTTCTTCCTTCTACTTAAGTTATTGGTGAATTTATCTCCTGATTAAAGCACATTAGTGGGATGGGAATTTTTTAACCGCAGATATCAGCAGATGAACACAGATGGACGCTGATGGGATTTTTGAGGTGTTTTAGCTCTGAGTTAATTAGTCATTCATGCGCCGGATAAACTCTAAGGGCAAACCGTCTGTATCGGCAATAAAAGCTACTTCGTAAACATTTTGCCCGATCGCCTGTTGAGTCGGTTCTAATAAAACTTTCAAAGCTTGAAACTGGTTTGGTTGGTCTTTAGCAGCTTCCTCAAACCGATCTTTCAGAGACTGCAACCAGCTAGGTAAGTCAGTTGTCGCCTCAGTTAAATCGAAAGATAAATGATAATATCCAACATAATGCTCGTCTCCAAAAGCATCCGGTGCGGGTTTTGGTTCCGGGATTTGAATTAGTTCGATGCGTCCGTTGAGACCTTCCATCCAACAGGCTAGGGTGTAACCTGTGGTGAAGCGATCGCTCACAGTAAATCCCAACTGTTCGTAAAAGGCGATCGCCCGGTGAATGTTAGCAGTGCGAATCGAGGCGTGGTGCATTCGATTTTAGATTTTAGATTTTAGATTTTAGATTGGGGAATTGGCCAAACAGGGCATTGGGCATTGGTTGCTATCGCCAAAACATTCTAAAAAACCTTGGGCAAATGACAACCAACAAATAACTAATGACTAATAACGAATAGACCTCTCCCATAATTATTGTGGAACAGGCATCTTGCCTGTTCAAAACTGTCTTTTTGGGAGATGTCTAATAACTATTCAAACAACCGAAAATAGGGATATCTAACCGGAACTCCCGGCTCTTTTTCCAAATCAAAATTAATCACTTCCCAGCAAGGGTCCTCTTGAGGATCGGGGCTAAAATCCACAGGCAAACCGTACAGCCTCGGCCGGGGCGATTCCGACTGGCCGCGCCAAGGGGTGCTGCGTTCCAAATAAGCGCTGATTAAGTCCCGATAGCGTTGGGCAACGATCACGCGAGTTGCTCGGTAGCCTTGAGTATAAAGTCGATCGAGCGCTTCGTGAATTTCAAACCGAATCCCGTCCGGGTGCGTGTGCTGGCGATACCATTCATTCTCCCAGCGGCGCCAGTGCCGCCCAGACTGAAGGTGAACCAGTTCCCCCGTTTTTGGATCTGCCTCAAATGCCCCGTGACGCGGACACAAATAGGTATCCGTGAGCGTTAGAGCCGGAATTGTTTGGCGACAGTGGGGACACTGAATTTCCGGGCCAAACATCGGGTATTGCAAGGCAACTTCAATCATTTATTTGCGTCCCAGCATATTTTCTCTGCAAAAGTCCCAAATACTCTTATTATATCCCGTATCAACAACCAGCTAATCTGCTTGAAGTATAACGATCGACCAACTAATGAGCAATCTCAACGAATCTCAGTCTGCACTTCCTTCCTCTTGGCCCAGGCCCGATCTGTCCCAAGCGGCTTTTGTCGCTGAAGGCGCTGTTGTCATCGGCAGGGTAGAGGTGGCTGCAGGCGCTAGTATCTGGTACGGGGCGGTGGTGCGGGCGGATATAGAGCGAATTGCAATAGGATCAAGTACCAATATCCAAGATGGAGCAATTCTGCACGGCGATCCGGGAAAACCGACTGTTTTGGAAGATTTCGTGACAGTGGGACACCGAGCCGTGATTCACTCAGCTTACATTGAACGGGGCTGCCTGATCGGGATTGGGGCGATCGTCCTGGACGGAGTCAGGGTGGGAACAGGCTCTATCGTCGGTGCAGGGGCGGTTGTCACCAAGGACGTTCCCCCTCACACGCTAGTTGCGGGAGTGCCTGCCAAACGCCTGCGAGATGTCTCTGAGGAAGAAGCGGCCGAGTTGGTGGAACACGCTAAGCGTTACGAAAAGTTGGCTCTGGTTCACGCGGGGAAAGGTTCGGATTTGGGATTTGATTAGTTGATAGAATAAGATTTTTAGCAACAAACTATTAGTTTCCAATGGCTTACACTGCGCCAAAAATCTTAACTTTTGAAACATTCCTCGATCGATATTGTGACAACTTCCGCTACGAGCTCGCTGACGGAGAATTAGTTGACATGGAACCCACAGGCCCCCACGAAACCGTCAGCGGTAAACTAGCAACTCAAATCGGCATCGCCATCGCAGCCGAAAAACTACCTTGGTTCATTCCCCGTACTTGTTTGATACGTCCATTTTCAGATGCAGCTACTGCCCGCCGTCCCGATATTGTCGTATTAGATGAAACCGCCCTTGTCAGCGAACCTCTCTGGGAAAGAGAACCTGTGATTACGCTGGGACGATCTATTAAATTTGTGGTAGAAGTCGAGCGATTTTAGATTTTAGATTTTAGATTTTAGATTGGAGAATTGATGAAGCCGACGAACCAGAAACCAATTGCTTGATAGTCAACAATCAACAGTCAACAGTCGAGCGATTTTAGATTTTAGATTGGAGAATTGATGAAGCCGACGAACCAGAAACCAATTGCTTGATAGTCAACAATCAACAATCAACAGTCGAGCGATTTTAGATTTTAGACTTGAGATTTTAGATTGGAGAATTGATGAAGCCGGCGAACCAGAAACCAATTGCTTGATAGTCAACAATCAACAGTCAACAATCTTCGGAAATATCGGGGTTTGTTCCAGCGATAAAAGTTTAAAATTAAATAAAAAAATTGTCAAGCTCGATCGAGCGCTAAGATTAATCACATGAAGAACGATCGCACATCCAATCCAAACATCCCCCCGCACACCTGGAAACGTCCCATCGGCCTCGGTTGGGAGAATCCCTATACAGTCCGCTACGCAAGCAATCTCGACGACGGCCCCTGGCACGGAATGCCTCTGGGCGGGTTCGGTGCCGGCTGCATCGGGCGATCGTCCCGTGGCGACTTCAACCTCTGGCACATTGACGGCGGGGAGCACATTTTTCGCAGTTTGCCCGCTTGTCAGTTCAGCATTTTTGAAGAAACTCAAGGCAAGAAACAAGCTTTTGCACTGTCCACTGAACCGCCTAGTGATGGTAGTTTATCTAGTTGGAAATGGTATCCATCGGAAGGAATAAGGAATAAGGAAGAAGGAAGTTCGGCAGCGGATTTTGTAACGGATGTAACGGATAGAATACACCAGGATGAAGGGAGAGGGGTAAAGTCTAATTCTGGTACTTATCATGCTTTGTATCCGCGCAGTTGGTTTGTTTACGAAAATGTGTTTGAGGCTCAATTAAGCTGCGAGCAATTTTCGCCAATTTTGCCGAAGAATTATCAGGAAAGCAGTTACCCAGTAGCCATGTTTGAATGGGTGGCGCACAATCCTACAGATGCGCCGATTACTCTCAGCATCATGCTGACTTGGGAGAATATTGTTGGTTGGTTTACTAATGCCAACAAGTCGCCGAAAGTGATGGTTCGAGATGATGGTAGTCCATTTTATGATTATCAATCCCGGTGGGGAGAAAGCGGCGGAAATATGAATTTGTTGGTGGAAGATTTCCACCGCATCGGTTGCGTGATGACGCGGTTGACTGCTGAGGACGAACCGCAAGAGGGGGATGGACAATGGGCGATCGCAACTATTACTAATCCGGCCGTAGAGGTATTCTATCAAACTCGCTGGAACCCGGCGGGGAATGGCGACGATATTTGGCGCAACTTTTCTACTGAAGGTTTCTTGTTGGATGACAAAGACGAGACAGCCGCAGCAGCAGGAGAACAGTTGGCTTGTGCGATCGCAGTTCGCTTTACTATTCGACCGGGAAAAACTCGCAAAATCCCCTTTATTATAGCTTGGGATTTGCCCGTTACTGAGTTTGCATCGGGAGTTTGGTACTACCGCCGCTATACAGATTTCTTCGGCCGCAACGGCAAAAATGCTTGGCCGATTATTCGCACTGCAATGAAGCATTCGGATACTTGGCGCGAAAATATTGAAGCTTGGCAAAAACCCATTTTAGAACGAAAAGATTTGTCAGACAGTTTTAAAATGGCTTTGTTTAACGAGTTATACGCCCTGACAGACGGCGGTACTCTGTGGAGTGCGGCTGACGAACGCGATCCAAAGGGTCAATTTGCGGTTTTGGAGTGCATTGATTACCGCTGGTATGAAAGTTTGGACGTGCGCCTTTACGGTTCTTTTGCTTTGTTGATGCTGTGGCCGGATTTGGAAAAGTCGGTGGTTTTAGCGTTCGCTAGGGCAATTTCAGCCGGAGACGATACGCCGAGAATTATTGGCTGGAATCAAGCTTCGGCTATTAGAAAAGCTGTCGGTGCGACGCCGCACGATTTGGGTGCTCCTAACGAACATCCTTGGGAGAAAACGAATTATACTAGCTATCAAGATTGCAATTTGTGGAAGGATTTGCCTTGCGATTTTGTGTTGCAGGTTTATCGGGATTTCCTATTGACTGGTGGCACAGATTGTGAGTTTCTGCAAGAGTGTTGGCCGGCAATTGTTGAGGCTTTGGCTTATCTGAAAACTTTTGATGAGGATGGGGACGGAATTCCTGAGAATTCGGGAGCACCGGATCAGACGTTTGATGACTGGCAAATGCGGGGGATAAGTGCGTATTGCGGGGGTTTGTGGTTGGCGGCGCTGGAGGCTGCGATCGCGATCGGCGAAATCTTGGAAGATGCAGCACCGGAGATAATTCCTAACCCTCAAGCAAAGATAGCATTATATCACAGTTGGCTGCTACAAGCAAGACCTAGCTATCAAGAAAAACTGTGGAACGGTCAATATTACCGTTTGGACAGCGAGAGTAATTCCGAAGTGGTGATGGCCGACCAACTGTGCGGTCAATTTTACGCGAAACTGTTAGGATTGCCGGATATTGTGCCGCCGGAATGTGCAGTCAGTGCTTTAGAAACTGTGTACGAATCTTGCTTTTTGAAGTTCAATGAGGGGGAGTTCGGTGCGGCGAATGGAGTGATGCTGAACGGTTCGCCGGAAAATCCCAATGCAACTCATCCTTTGGAAGTTTGGACGGGGATTAATTTTGGGTTGGCCGCTTTTTTGGTACAGATGGGGATGGAGGATAAAGCATTTAAATTGACGGATGCTGTGGTGAAGCAGATTTATGAAAATGGGTTGCAGTTTCGCACGCCGGAAGCGATTACGGCGGGGGGGACTTTTCGGGCGAGTCACTATTTGCGGGCGATGGCAATTTGGGCAATTTACGGGGTGTTGACGAATTTTAAATAGGGGAAAACTCACATCTTGCACCATTCTCAATTACTTGTTTAGCAACAGGCTTTTCGGCCTGTTCCACAAGAAAACTCATTCTTTGTGGAACGGGCCGAAGAGCCCGTTCTTGAGAATGGTGCAATATCTCAGGGAAAAGGTATATAGCAATCCTTGCAGGAGTTGTAATCTTTTGACCCTCCCCGAACCCGCGGGGAGGGAGTAAGAAATTCACAAATGATTTAGATTACTATATTAGCTGGTGAATCCCACTTAACTTTAAAAAATTTAAGACTTCATCTCATGTCCCGTCGATTACCCGAAATCAGGTAGGGGCGGGTTCACCAACAACATCGGCCAATAATTGACAATCTCAAAAACCCGCCCGACCGGGATATTATGGTCAATCGGATATGAGATCAACTCCATTTTTAGCAAGGAAAACCGTTAATTAAACTCTCACTAAAATGAACCGTAAAAAGTTTTTGCCTTCGAGGAAAACATTAATCTTTCATGCTCAAACTTTAGCTTGGTTAAAATTTGAGCATGAAAAAGCCCGGAGATGGGAGGGGATCGAACTCGTCTATAAACGAGGGAGACAAAGGGTATGAGGCAATTGTTGACACCAATACAGTGGGCACCTTACCCGTATATAATTTGGAGCGATCGCCAATTTCAAGATAAAATAGAAAAATGTCAAATCCTTTGCTTTCCCTCAACTACGAACCCGCCCTCGAATCCCTCGGTGGCGACTATTTTGATGAAGTCCCGGCTGCAGATTTTCCGCAGCATATTCTCCGCTTCCGCAACGACAAATTATTGCCAATATTGGGTTTAGACCCCGCACAAGTAACCGACCAACATTTTATAGAAGCGTTCGGCGAATTTCACTGTGTCCGCCCTTTTTTGGCACTTCGCTATCACGGCTATCAATTCAACACATATAACCCCAATTTAGGCGACGGTAGAGGCTTCTTATACGGCCAAGTTCGCGGGACTGACGGCAGACTTTACGACTTCGGTACTAAAGGTTCCGGCCGCACTCCCTACTCGCGGGGCGGTGACGGTAGACTCACTCTCAAAGGGGGAGTTCGCGAAGTTTTAGCTGCGGAAGCTTTGCACCGGTTGGGAGTTCGCACATCTCGCTGTTTTAGTTTAGTTGAAACTGGGGATGCTTTGTGGCGGGGCGACGAACCATCTCCGACGCGATCGTCCGTAATGGTGCGTTTCAGTCTTTCTCACATCCGGTTTGGAACTTTTGAAAGGTTGCACTATATCCGCCGCCCGGATTTAATTAAAAAACTTTTAGATTTTGTTATTGAATATTACTACCCAGAACTGCATTTAGAAGCAAGTAATGCGGGTGTTTCGCCGCAGGAAAAGTACGCCCTGTTTTATGCAGATTTAGTCAAGCGAGTAGCTGAATTAGTCGCTCAGTGGATGGCAGCAGGATTTTGCCACGCTGTGCTGAATACTGATAATATGTCGATTACTGGAGAAAGTTTCGATTACGGGCCTTTCGCTTTTATCCCAACTTACAAGCCGGAATTTACAGCAGCTTATTTCGACCATTACGGTCTGTATTGTTACGGCAATCAACCGTTAATTTGTAGGGACAATTTAGAGAAGCTTCAGGAACCGCTAGCAGCGGCGATTCCTCAAGCTGATATGGATGCGGGTTTGGCAAAGTTTGGCGATTATTATAATGCAGCTTATCGGCAGTTGATGCTCAATAGATTGGGATTTGAGGATTTGCCAGAAGCTGAGGGAGATGAGTTGTTGAAGGTGACAATTAAAATGCTGGCGGAGTCTCAAGTAGCCTATCACGATTTCTTTTTTGAACTGCGAAGACAGTTCGATCGCACTTGGCGAGATGATGCTAGTCTAATTTTTGCTGAGGCGGAACCGGCGGACTTGATAGCACCTTGGCGACAGTTTTATTATCACGTTTTGCAAAGTTTCTCGGCGGATGATATGGATAAAATGGCGGACTGTTTGCGGAGGCACAATCCCGAACAATCGCTGTTGAGACCGACGATTGAGGCTGTTTGGGAGGCCATTGCTATTGAGGATAATTGGGAACCGTTTTATGAATTGGTTAAACGACTTCAAGACCCAGAAAATTGATTGATAATAGCTTGAATTAATAGCGTTCCGGGGCAGGTTAACCAGCAGTTTCTGTTGGTATTAAAGATTAGGGGGAACCAGCCCTTACGCAATCTGAGATTATAAATCAATACGGTTCAGTTAAGCTCGATCCCCCCTAGCCAAGGGCGGGCACGGGGAGTAGGGGTCGCACCGCCCCTACAAGGGGGGGACAAGAAATTACTCAAAGTCCCCCTTCTTAAGGGGGATTTAGGGGGATCTAGCCCGGAATAAATAGTTTTAACCCAAGCGTATTGGATTATAAATCCTTGATCGATAAAAATATAATATCGAGAAATAATCACTAATGACTAATGACTACTTCAGCTTTTCAATCTCAAATTGTGCATCTTTGTAACCGCCGGTAAGTCCTTGATCGAGGAACATTTGGCCGGCTTTTTCTAAATCGCTAATTGCTCCTGCTTTGTCTCCCAATGAGCGCCGAACCATACCTCTACCGTAGTAAGCAGCAGCATAATTCGGACTGATCCGAATAGCTTGCACGTAATCTGCGATCGCACTATTGTAATTCTTTAACTCCTGATAAATCTTCGCCCGATTGGCGTAAGCTTCCGCATTGTTGGGATTGAACCCGATTGCTGCTGTAAAATCTGCGATCGCCCCCTGCGCGTCACCCCCTGCGCTGCGAGCTAAACCACGATTGTTAAAAGCATTAAAATCATTCGGATTCACTGTCAGCGCTTGAGTGCAATCGGCAATTGCTTTCGGATAATCCTTCAAATTTAAATAAGCAATGCAGCGATTGTTGTAAGGAACCCCATCCTCCTCGCTGAGCGAAATTGCCTGAGTGCAATCGTCAATTGCCGCTTGATGCGCTCCCAAATTCAACTGCGTGCTGCAACGATTAGCGTAAGCATCTCCACTCTTGGGATCGATCGCAATTACCTGAGAATAATCCGCCAAAGCTCCCTGATAATCTCCTAGGTGAAAGCGAGCTCTCCCCCGACTGTAAAAAGCATCAACATTCTTAGCATCGAGTTTAATTGCTTCAGTATAATCTCCAATCGCCCCCTGCAAATCTGCGCTCCCAGCGCGAGCCAACCCCCGCGAATGATAAGCTTTAACAAGGTTCGGCTGCAACCGAATTACTTCGGTAAAATCCTGAATAGCCGCCTTGTAATCTTGCATTTCTAAATAAGCAACTCCTCTTTCATAATATGTATCAGCATCATTGGGCTGGAGATTCAAAGCTTGAGTGTAATCCTCAATCGCCCCGCCCTTGTCGTTAAAATCGTGACGGGCTAGCCCGCGGTTAAAATAAGCCTGAAAATATTTAGGATTGAGAGCGATCGCCTGAGAATAATCCGCAATTGCTTCTTGATACTTTTTTAAATCATAATTAGCATTACCCCGCCTATAAAAACTCTCAGCATTTTTAGGATTCAATTGAATTGATTTATTAAAAGCCTGCAAAGCTGCCTCCGCATCTTGATTGCGAGACTTTTCCACTCCCTGCTCGTAATATTCCTTAGCTTTAATCGGATTCGGGCGGCTCCAATAACTAAACAGAAATAGCAGAACTATCGCCGCCCCGAACCCCGCCAAAATCATCAACCAAAATCGACTTCCCAAACGTGACGAAAAACTATCCGAAGACAGTAACCTCGGAGAAATACTTTTCTTTTGAGCCGTATTCCCCGGTTCTTGGCGGTGTCTCAACTTGCGGAGAGCTACCAAAACTTCCTCAGCCGATTGATAGCGTTTGCCAAATTGGTGACAGACCATTTTGTCAATTATATTGGCTAGTCCCACAGAACATTGAGCTCGGTTTCGCCACACAATTTCCCCCGTGTGAGAAGGACTCGGATCTTGCAATTTGGGCAAATCCGTACCGGGCAAACCCGTGATAGCTTGGACGGCCATCATCCCGACTGCATAGATGTCGCTGCTAAATTGCGGGTTGCCTTGAAATTGTTCGATCGGCATATAAGCCGGAGTTCCAGTAGCAATGGTGCGCGGAAATTCTGTATCGTGCTCGCTGACTTGATTTGCAACTTCTTTAACCGAGCCGAAGTCAATTAAAACTAATTTGCCGTCGGGTTTGCGGCGGATTAAGTTGGAGGGATTAACATCGCGGTGAATCACTCCCTGAGAGTGTACGAAGCCGAGAAGTTGTAACACTTCTTCCAGCAGATCCAGCACTCGTTCTTCCCGCCAAGGTTGACCGGCCACAATTTCCCTATTTAGGGCGTGTCCGGGCACAAATTCTTCGACGAGGTAGAATTGATTTCCTTCTTCAAAATAAGCGAGTAAAAATGGAATTTGATCGTGTTTTCCCAGCTTTTCTAATATTTCTGCTTCTTGTTTAAATAAGCGGTAAGCTGTTTTGAGAACTGTGGAAGTGTTGCTGGGAGGGCGCAGTTGTTTGACTACACATTGAGGGTGGCCAGGGCGGCGAGTATCGACAGCTAAATAAGTTTGTCCAAAAGCTCCTGAACTGAGAATTTGCACTACCCGATAACGCCTGTCTAAAAGTTGACCAACCATGTTCATATCTATAATTGAGAAGTGGTAACGGGGAGTTGGTAATTGGGAATTGGTAAGGGGGAGTTGGTAAGGGGGAGTTGGTAAGGGGGAGTTGGTAATGTTGCCTTCTTCTTTCTTCCTTTTGCCTTTTTCCTTCTGCCTTTTTTCTTCTTCCTTCTTCCTTATTTCTTCTTTTTTTAACATCTGACTGATGAGTAATAGTTTATTTAGGGTCGTTGATTTGTGCTTGTGCGTTTTGGAAACCATCGGCTCTTCCTTGTTCGAGAAAGAGGGTGGCAGCTTTCTGAAAATCCTCGATCGCCCCAGCACGGTCTTTGAGTTGGCGGCGGACGAGGCCTCGGCTGTAAAAAGCGCTAGCATTGTTGGGGTTGAGCCGCAGCGAGTGAGCGAAATCCTCAACCGCTAAAGGGTAATTTTTTAGTTCTGAGTAAATAGTACCGCGATTGCTGTATGCTACTGCATCGCTGGGATTGAGTCGAATTGCTTGAGTAAAATCTTCTAAAGCTCCCTGCTTGTCTCCCGAAGCCGATCGAGCTAATCCTCGATTGCTGTATGCTTTGGGATTGTTGCCGTTGAGTCCGATCGTCAAACTGCAATCTTCGCTAGCTTTTTGAAATTGTTTTAAATTCAGATAAGCAATGCAGCGGTTGTTGTAAGCTGCTTCATCTTTTGGAGCGAGGCGAATTGCTTCGGTGCAATCTGCAATCGCTTTGTCGTAGGTAGCCAAATTCAAGTAAGCGCTGCACCGATTGGTATAAGCATCAGCGAGATCGGGTTGCAATTCGATCGCCTTAGTATAATCTTCCATCGCTCCTTGATAATCTGCCAGATTAAACCTGGCTCGACCACGACTGTAGTATACGCCAGCTTGCTGGGGGCTAATTTGAATGGCTTGAGTAAAATCTGCCATTGCTCCTGTTTTGTCGCCTGCAGCCGATCGAGCTAAACCCCGATTGCTGTAAGCTGTAGCATCGTTGGGAGTGAGCCGAATTGCCTGAGTGTAGTCTTCTATTGCTGTGCGGTAGTCGCCCAAATCGTAGTAGGCTAAACCCCGCTGAGAGTATGCCTCACCGTCGCTGGGATTGAGTCGCACTACTTGGGTGAAATCTTCCACGGCCCCCCGCTTGTCGCCGATGTCGAGGCGGGCCATACCTCGATTGTAGAGAGCTTTGCTGTGGCTAGGATTGACTTTAATTGCTTGCGTGTAATCCTGTATTGCTTGCTCGGTTGCGCCCATGTCGTAGCGAGCGTTTGCCCGCTTGTAGTAAGTTTCCGCATCGCTGGCATTCAGGGCGATCGCTTGAGTATAATCGGCGATCGCGCCTGTTGTGTCACCTTGCTGCGCCTTGATAACGCCGCGGGCTAACAATTCTTTTGACCTCGCCGGACTTTGACTCTGCCAAAAGTAAATTATCAGTGCCGTCAAGATTAAAGCTGCCGCTGTTGCAGCCAACAGCAGCAGTTTGGTTTGGCTTTGTCTTCGCGGTTGACTCATAGCGTCCGTGATGATTGTGGCTGGCGGCGGCTCAACCTCCAATTTTACGGCGATTTGTTTGAGGTCTGCTAAAACTTCGGCGGCCTCTTGATAGCGTTCCTCGCAGTCGGGGCGCACCATTCGATCGATAATATCTGCTAGGGCTGCCGAACAAGTTGCCCGGTTTCGCCAGGGAATTTCGTTTTTGTTGTTTTTTAAGGCACTCAGTTCGTTGGGTGAAAGTCCTGTGACGGCAAGCTGGGCGATCGTACCTAGAGCGTAGATGTCGCTATTGTAACGGGGGTTGCCGCTCAATTGCTCGATCGGCACGTATAACTCCTGAGCCGCCAAATCCTGTTTTTTTGCCTCATGCCGTTTAACAGAGTTCGGGGAGGTTTGCGACAACAAATGACAATTAGCAAGTTCCGGGTTAATTTCTTTGTCTAAGCTAAAGTCTACCAATACAAATTTGCCGTCTGACTCGCGCCGGATCGCTCTGTCTGGTTGAATTCTGCGGTGAATAAAACCCTTCTCGTGGATGAACACCAAAATTTCTAATATTTCTGATAGCAGACCAATTACTTGGTCTTCATCCCAAGGTTGACCGGGTATTAGTTCTTGACTTAAAGGTAAGCCCGCAATAAATTCTTCAATTAAGTATAAACTTTGATTTTCCTCAAAATACGCCAATAATTCGGGAATTTTGTCATGTTTTCCCAATTTTTCAATTATTTCTGCGTTTCTTTGAAATATAACTTTGACTAATTCGGGAGTTTGCGAACTTGTGCCGGGGAGTCGCATTTCTCTAACCGTGCATTGCGGATACCCGGGACGGTGAGTATCTGCTGCTAGATAAGTTTTTCCCACCTCACTTGAGTCTGTGACTTTAATGATGCGGTAACGTCTGTCTAGAAGTTGACCAATCATGCTTTGCCCTCTACCCTATCAATTTTCCATTATCGCATAAAATCAGAAGAGCTCACTGTGGTGTCCAACTTTTAGCTATTGATTCCGGTGTGCCAAGCCGCCGAAGAAATCGCCAGTAGTAGGACTACAGGTGCTGGCAATTTAAAGGCGATCGCCCAAACTTTGAGCCTTGTCTGAATTTGAGCAGTCCTGGACGCAGTGTTAAAAGCCGGGATGCAGTATTTCCGTAAAAAAACCAATTTCTGCGTCGAGGACTATAGCATTAAGATTAGTCCCAGTCTGCTGCCCGTATCCGTTGACTGTAGATGCAAACCCTGAACTTATAGTATAATTTAGTAACCGAGCAACAGATGACTTAAAATGAACGTACAACTGGTTGACTCCCTAATTCAAGTTATCTTATCTCTCTCCGCAGACGAGCAATTAGCGATTACGGACAAATTACTAGAAAACATCCCGTACCCTTCGACTCAGGAACTTATGCAGCTTGCTCAAAGCGGTGGCGGTTTTGACTTTTTGCATGACGAACCTGATATTTACACAATAGAAGATGGAGAACCTATTGCGTGACACTAAAAAAAGTAAAAGTTAGGCATTGGAATGCAATTAAATCATTTTGACTAAAACTAAAAATTTCAATTAATTGCTATATAAATATTCTTCCTTGTTCCTTCTTCCTTCTACTTAGAGTAATTAAAAATGTCTGAATCACTAACAAAAGGAGGAACGATCGCAGCGATCGCCACTGCCATAGTTCCCCAACAAGGCAGCGTCGGCATTGTGCGAGTTTCCGGTTCCGCAGCCTTAAAAATTGCCGAAACTCTGTTTCGCGCCCCAGGACGGCAAATATGGGAGTCTCACCGCATTCTTTACGGCCACATCCGTCGCCCCAAAACTCAAGAATTAGTCGATGAAGCTTTATTGTTAATCATGAAAGCACCGCGTTCTTTTACTCGCGAAGATGTGGTGGAATTTCACTGTCACGGCGGTATTATGGCCGTGCAGCAAGTCTTGCAGTTGTGTTTGGAAAATGGGGCGAGATTGGCGCAGCCGGGAGAGTTTTCGCTGCGGGCTTTTTTGAACGGGAGGCTCGATTTAACTCAAGCTGAAAGTATCTCAGATTTGGTGGGAGCAAAATCGCCCGCTGCTGCACAAAGTGCTTTGGCTGGTTTGCAGGGAAAATTAGCGCAGCCAATTCGCAAATTGAGAACCACTTGTTTGGACGTGCTGGCAGAAATTGAGGCAAGAATTGATTTTGAGGAAGATTTGCCGCCTTTAGATGAAGCTAAAACATCTTTGGAAATAAATCATGTTTTGGAGGAATTGTCAACAATTTTGGCGACGGCAGATCGCGGCGAATTGTTGAGAACTGGTTTGAAAGTAGCGATTGTTGGGCGGCCGAATGTAGGAAAATCGAGTTTGTTGAATGCGTGGAGTAAGAGCGATCGGGCGATCGTCACGGATTTGCCCGGTACGACGCGAGATGTGGTAGAATCGCAGCTAGTTGTGGGCGGCATTCCGGTGCAGGTGCTCGATACTGCAGGCATTCGAGAAACCGAAGACAAGGTAGAAAAGATTGGCGTTGAGCGATCGCGCGCAGCAGCAAAACAAGCCGATTTAGTGTTGTTGACAATTGACGCGGAATCTGGTTGGACAGAGGAAGATTCGGAAATTTACGAACAAGTAAAACACCGCCCGCTAATTATAATTATCAACAAAATCGACTTAGTAAACACCATCCCCCAATTACCTTTTTCCTCAGAAATTCACCGTAGAGTTACCGCAGCAGCAGCCCTGGATCGAGGCATAGAAGACTTAGAAACAGCAATTTTAGATGCTGTCAGCGGGGGAAATTTGCAAGCAGCCAACTCAGACTTAGCAATCAACCAGCGACAAGCAGCGGCGTTAACTAAAGCTAAAATTTCTCTGGAACAATGTACAGATACTATTAGCTATAAATTGCCTTTAGATTTTTGGACAATAGATTTGCGCGGTGCAATTCAAGCATTGGGGGAAGTTACGGGCGAAGAAGTGACAGAATCAGTGCTCGACAGAATATTTAGCAGATTTTGCATTGGCAAATAGCAATAGGAAAAGAGTAAATTAAATAGGTAAGCTGTCTCGCCTTTAAGTTGTATTTTTAGGGCGGGCGGGACGCCCACTCCACAAGAATTTCACCGTTTATGAAACACAGAATTTCACTCTTTG